>JBBQSI010000115.1:0-8698 GCA_038213975.1 Chitinophagales bacterium | reverse complement strand
CGGGGTATGATTCATCCCGGCTTGCGAAGTGTTTCCAATCAACAGGAGCGTGCCGAAGCGTATGAAGATTATGTTACCGGCGCGCTTGAAAATTCACAGATCATCGGAACTCATTGGTTTCAATATCTTTCGCAACCATTTACCGGCCGGTTTGATGGCGAAAACTACCAGGTTGGGATCGTAGGCATCTGTGATAACCCGTATCCCGAGCTTGTTAAAGCTATCCGGAGCGTAGGGTATAATCTATATAAAACAAGGTTATCTCAAAAATAAACGTTGCTCCATTTTTAGATGGCAGAAAGTGGGTTTGTCAATCAGAAACGAATAGTTTGTAAGGGCTATGTATTCAATTGCATAATGCCAGACTATTCAACCCTTAAATGAAACAGGTAATGCTCTTAAATAAGTGTATAAAGAAACTTGATTTTTTAGTCTTCCTTGCTCCGGTTGTCGTGCTTTTTTCCTGCGGGAACAAGCAACCGGCGACCTTGTTCTCATTACTGCCGGAAGAAAAAACCGGCATCACATTTACAAATGTGGTTCAGGAAGATGCAGCGCTCAATATAATGACGTATCAATATTTCTACAATGGTGGTGGCGTTGCAGCCGGCGATATAAACGGAGACGGATTGACCGACCTTTATTTTACCGGGAATATGGTGCCCAACCGGTTGTACCTGAATGAAGGGAACCTGAAGTTTAAAGACATAACCGAAATGGCCGGCGTAGCGGGACGGAAGAAATGGAAAACCGGAACCTGTATGGCGGATGTGAACGGTGATGGCTTGTTGGATATTTATGTTTGTTATTCCGGCCCGGGAACGGATGCCGACAGGAGAAATGAATTATACATTAACAACGGAATAAAAAATGGTGCGGTTTCTTTTACCGAAAGTGCCGCGAAATATGGATTGGACGCACCCGGAACATTCACTACGCAAGTGGTTTTTTTCGATATGGACCGGGATGGCGATCTGGATCTTTTTATGGTGAACCATGCTGATATGTTTTACAATTCCTTTTTCAATACAACACACCTGCGAAACCTGCGGCACCCGAAATTTGGAAGCCGCCTATACAAAAATGAGGGGGGGCATTTTACGGACATTAGCCACGAGGCCGGCATCTATGGCAGCGGCCTGAGCTTTGGATTAAGCGTTGCGGTGAGCGATCTAAATAACGATGGCTGGCCGGACCTGTACACCACGAACGATTATAACGAACAGGATTTTCTTTACCTGAACAACCACGATAATACCTTTCGCGAAGTGGCGAAAAAGAGCATGGGGCATATTTCTAAATTCGCCATGGGCTCCGATATTGCCGACTTCAACAATGATCTGATGCCTGATGTGGTTACGATGGACATGCTTCCGGAGGACAACAAACGGCAGAAGCTGCTAAAAGGCCCGGATAGCTATGATGTGTACCAATTGCTGGTTGACAGCGGGTTTCACTACCAGGACATGCGCACTATGCTGCAACTGAATGTGGGTACAAACGACAGCACGGCGCTGTTCAGCGAGCTCGGGCAACTGTCCGGCATCTCAAACACGGACTGGAGTTGGGCGCCCCTTTTTTGCGATTTAAATAACGATGGCTGGAAAGACCTTTACATAACCAACGGCTATTTACGGGACTTTACCAATATGGATTTCCTCAAATACACCTTTCAGGAAGAAACTTCCAGGGCGCAATCCGAAGGAAGACCAATGAATAACTGGGAACTGGTGAAAAAGCTGCCTTCCACCAGGATAAGCAACTACTGCTTTTCAAACAACGCGAACCTGACCTTCACCAATCAAACAAAGGCCTGGGGCCTGTATCAACCGTCCATTTCCACAGGTGCGGTGTATGCTGATCTGGATAATGACGGTGATCTTGATTTGGTGGTGAACAACAACAACGAGGTGGCAAGCATTTTTGAAAACCACAGCGCCCGGATGCTGAACAACCATTATGTCAAGATCCAGTTAAAAGGGAATGACTTAAATAAGTACGCTGTCGGTGCGAAAGTGTATGTACACACGGACAGTTCCCTGCAAATGCAGGAAATGTACACGGTTCGCGGTTTTCAAAGCAGCGTTGATCCGATACTGCATTTTGGATTGGGTGCCGCTGATAAAATAAAATCAATAAGAGTCATTTGGCCGGATGGAAAGGAAACGGAGCTGAAAAACCAGAGCGTTGATACCACGCTGCTTATTTCGCCAACAGCGGGAACCGGCGTTGCTGTTACACAGAAAAACGTTACCTGGTTTGATGATATAACCGAAACGTCCGGTCTTCGGTATACGCATCAGGAAACAAAAAGCATCGATTTTAAAACACAATCCCTGCTTCCGTACCAGGTGTCCAAACAAGGGCCTTTTATAGGGCAGGGCGATGTTACAGGCGATGGGCTGGAGGACGTATTTGTCGGAGGGAATTCCCAGCACCCCGGCAAATTGTTTTTCCAGACAGCCGCAGGTATGTTCGAGGCATCTCCCCTGCAACCGTGGCACTACCTGCCGGGTGCTAAAGATGCAGGGGTTGTATTCTTTGATGCGGATGGCGACAAGGACCTGGATTTGTTCATCGTGAGGGCAAGCGAGGCCCCTGTTGCAGGCGATTCCAGTTACCAGGACCAATTGTATCTGAATAACGGGAAAGGCCAGTTTTCATTGGCGGATGCAGCACTGCCACCCTTGTTGGCGAACGGCAGTTGCGTTGCTGTAGTCGATTTCGACAAAGATGGGGATATGGATTTGTTTATTGGCGGAAGCAGTGTGACGGGCAGGTTTCCGATAGCAGACTGGAGTTACCTGCTGCGCAATGAAACAACGGGCGGAAAGGTGCGCTTTGAATATGCTTCCGAGCAAAAGGAGAAAACGCTGCGCCATCCCGGAATGGTGACATCTGCTGTGTGGGCTGATGTAAATAAAGATGGCTGGTTGGACTTGATCGTGGCCGGAGCGTTCATGCCCATTACAGTCTATGAAAATAAAAACGGTCAGTTTGTAAATAAAACCAAAGCATACGGCCTGGAAAAAAGTAACGGCCTATGGAACACGTTACTGGCTGCGGATGTCGATGCGGATGGCGATGTAGATATCATAGCGGGCAATATGGGATTGAATACCCAGTTCCGGGCTTCGGTAAAAGAGCCTCTCACGATTTGTTACGGGGACTTTGATGGCAATGGCTCTATAGATCCGTTGCTTTGTTATTACATCCAGGGGAAGCAATGGCCGTTGGCCTCGCTGGATGAACTGGCGGCACAAATGCCAGGGGTGCGAAAAAAATTCCTGCGGTACGAACAATATGCCACGGCCACGTTGAACCAGATTCTTACAAAGGAGCAATTACAATCCGCTACGAATGTCTATGCCTACAATCTAACATCCTGCATTTTGGAAAATAAAGGCAGCACTTTCGAGGTCAACGCTTTGCCGTTGCCGGCCCAGATTTCCACGGTACGAGGGATCCTCTTACAAGATATGGATGGAGATGGTGAAAGGGATCTGCTGCTGCATGGTAATGATTTTTCCTGGCGTGCCCAACTGGGGAACATGGATGCTTCTTATGGCCTTGTTTGCAGGGGAAAAGGCAAAGGAAAATTTGAACCGCTGCCTGTTTCAACAACAGGTCCCATAAGCGGGGGTGATGTACGGGACCTTGCCCTGATAACAACAAGGCGGGGAATGATTATTCTAAGCGCGAAGAACAATGGTGAACTAACCGTGTCCAAATTTGCCCTACACCAATTAGCCCCAAATTAAACGCTGTCAAAATCAATGTTCGAAATGGTACAAAATATAAAACTGCTTTTCTCCTGCATCATTGTTGTTGCGGCGTTTGCCGGTTGTTCGCGAGCCACATTACCGGTTGTGAATAATACGTATCAAAAAGAAGGGTACTCCCTTATTTGGGCGGATGAATTCAACAAACCGGGCGCTCCCGACAGCTCCAATTGGGGTTTTGAAAAAGGCTTTGTTCGCAACAACGAGGATCAATGGTACCAGGAGCCTAATGCCTGGTGTGAAAACGGTATCTTGATACTGGAAGCAAGAAAAGAAAAAAAGCCTAATCCCGCCTACCAGCCTGGCTCCGACGATTGGCAAAAGAACCGGGACTCTATTCTATACACCGCTTCAAGCATCCATACATCCGGCAAACAGTCTTGGCAATACGGGCGATTTGAAATGCGGGGCCGCATTAGCATAAATCAGGGCGTATGGCCGGCCTGGTGGACCTTAGGCGTTTCGGGAGCATGGCCCGCAAACGGCGAAATTGATATCATGGAATATTACCGGGGTAAACTGCTGGCTAATATCGCCTGCCTTGGCCCGGATAAGAAAGCGGAATGGTTCAGCAACACGTTCTCCATAGATTCCTTGGGTGGTGACGCCTGGGCCTCCAAATTTCATATCTGGCGGATGGATTGGGATGAAAAATCAATAGCACTCTTTATCGATAACCAGTTGCTTAACCGGGTTGAAACGGCCAAACTTGAGAACAAGGACGGTTCTGAATTTAATCCGTTTCACCAGCCTCATTACATGTTGTTGAATTTAGCGCTTGGCGGCACAAATGGTGGCGATTTGAGCGGTACGGATTTCCCCAAAAGGTTCGAGGTTGATTATGTAAGAGTTTATCAGAAACTAAAATAACGTTAGTGACACGAAAAGCAAATGAGAAAATCGTGGGGCGATGCCCTCAAACCTTATGACCTTTCTATACAAGTTTACACGGCTTAAAAAAAACTTTATGCAACGATTGTTTATTCTCTTTTCTTTTTGTTTTATATGCAGCCAGTCCTTTTCGGTTTATGGACAAGCCCTGCCGCAGACCTCTAATCAACCGAGGGCGTATTATGTTAGTACCAGTGGCCGCGATGATAATGCCGGCACCAGGACGCGACCCTTTAAATCGATATCCAGGATAAACAGGCTGGTCTTTAGTGCAGGAGACACCTTGTGCTTTAGGTCAAACGAAGAATTTTTGGGCTCACTAAAGATAAACCTGGCGGCTACCGCAGAAAAGCCTTTCGTGATTACCAGCTATGGCGGCGGTCGCGCCAACCTAAACGGCGGGCAAAAAGAAGCACTTGTTTTTCAGGGGGCGCATTTGGTTCTGAAAAACATAAATGCAAAAGGCTGGGGCCGAAAGGGTGGCAACTCAACCGATGGTATTCGGATCAAAGGCGAGGATATTTACATCGAAGGCGTAAAAACAGAGGGCTTTCAGAAGTCGGGGTTAGAGCTTTCGGATTGCACAGGAGCGGTGGTTAAAAAAGTGACAGCGCGGTATAACGGCTTCAGCGGCATTCATGTGATCGGTTCCATGCGCAGCTTATCAAGGAACATCATCATTCAAGACTGCACAACGGCCAATAACCCTGGCGATCCCACCAACCTCACAAACCATAGCGGGAACGGTATCCTGGTGGGGTTTTCAGATAGCGTATTGATCGATCATTGTACGGCAACAAACAACGGATGGGATATGCCCCGAAAAGGCAACGGCCCTGTCGGTATCTGGACATATGAAAGCAACCGCGTGACCATTCAATATTGCATCAGCTACCGGAACCGCACGGCAAAGGGCGCCAAAGATGGAGGCGGATTCGACTTCGATGGCGGTATGACGAATTCGGTGATGCAATACTGCCTCTCGTATGAAAATGAGGGAGCCGGGTATGGCTTATTTCAGTATAATGGTGCGTCGCCATGGCGCAATAATATGTTGCGATATTGTATCAGCATCAATGATGCAACCTCTACGGAAGGTTCCGGAAGCATTTTCATGTGGAGCGGTGATCCCGATACCAGCCACTTTAGCGATTGCCTGGTCTATCAAAATCTTGTTTATAATGCAGTCGCAACCGCGGTTCAGTTCGAGCAGGAAAGCTTTAACAAGGGCTTTTTCTTTTACAACAACATCTTTATTGGATCCGGCAAGATCATTGACGGGCCCAGCTCCGGAGAACGGTTTGCAGGCAATGTCTGGTGGACTTTTAAAGGGAACATCCGGTTCCGGGATTATGCAAGCCTTAACCAATGGGCCGATTCAACCGGGCAGGAAAAATGGAACGGGCAGCTAGTAGGGAAACAGGTAAATCCTCTGCTCCATGGACCATTCATCACCAGGCTCACTGATCCCCATAAGTTACACACGCTTCATGAATATCAATTGCGTGAAAATACACCGGTGAAAAACCAGGGGTTGGATTTGTACAATCTATTCCAAATACCTCCTGCACCGCATGATTTTTATGGCAATAAAGTACCCCGGGGAAAGGGCCTGGAACCGGGCATTGCAGAGATAGAATAACAAGCGGCGGTCACTTTCTACTTGTCGAAAAGCTACCGAAAAACCGGGAAAATTATCACCAACCGTTTAGGAAGCGTCGACGACTGATACATGTAACTTAAAATTTACACAGAATTAAAAAGGCACGCCGGTATTTTTAAATTAAATGTAGGTTTTTTAGACGCTCACCTCGGCAGTATTGGTGGCAACTATATCCAGGAGATCATTAACTTCAAATGGCTTTTTTAAAAAACCGTCTGCATTTGCTCTTTCGGTGGCATGCTGAATCTCTGTATTGGCTGAAAAGATAATTACGGGTATATGATTAGTCGCTTTTTTACTCTTTGCCAGTTTTGTTGCCTCCTCTCCTCCTATTTTAGGGATCCGCAGATCCATTAAAATCATACTGGGATTAACGTCTGCGATATCTTTAATAATATCATCGCAGCTCACCCTGGTCTCTACACGGTAATTCGCCTGTTCTAAAATTATTTTACAAACCATTAATATTTCAAGGTCATCATCAAAAATTAGAACACATTTTTTCATACATTCTAATGTTGATAATTTATGGGCACTTTAAAATAAAAAGTGCTGCCTTTGTGCGTCTTGCTTTCTGCCCACAGTCTCCCATTGTGGCGTTGAATAATTTCATAAGATATATAGAGCCCGATTCCCAGCCCCTGGAAATGAACTGCCCTTTCTTCTTCCCTATAATATCGCTCAAATATTTTCAAAATATTTTCTTTTTTAATACCGATACCATTGTCTTTTATCGCAACTGTTACCTCTCCATTTTTCTCTTCCATGTGTAAATCCACGACATTGGCTTTCGGTGAATATTTAACTGCGTTGGACAATAAATTGATAACTACCTGTTGCAATCTTTCTTTATCCCCTCTCACCAATTGTTCTATTTTCCCCGACCTGTGTATTGTATGGTTGGGCGAAGCATATTGTGTTCCTTCTATGGCAGTAGAAATCATTTCATTAAAATCAAATTTGGCGATGTTGAGGCCAAGCTTGCCATTTTGTATTTTACTTACATCAAGCAACTCGCCTATGAGATTGTTTAGCCTGTCTATAGACGCTGCGGCTTTCTGTGCATACATCAAATCTTCCTTACTGGTTTTTTGCAAATTCATCTGCAGCAGGTCTATGTATGCTTTGGCAATAGTTAGCGGTGTTTTCAATTCATGGCTGGCAATGCTTATAAATTCATCCTTCGTTTCTTCCTTAGTTTTTTGACTATGAATATCTGTGGCTACTGTTACCCATGTTTTCGTTTTACCTTCTTCATCCGGCATGGCTACTGCACGGCCAACGTGCCACCTATACTCACCATGCTTATTTAAAATATGAAATTCATTATCAAAATCGATTCCTGTTTCAATAGAATGCTGCCATTGCCTTTTAATCTCTTCTTTCTCATCCGGGAGTATTGTATTTTACCATCCGTGGTCTTTTAATTTTTTCCAATTCCATCCTGTGTAATCGAGCCATGTATTATTAAAATAAGTTTCATTGCCGGCATTGTCGGCATTAAATATTTTAGAAGGCATTAAATTGGTCATTTGGCGGAAATGTGTATCGCTTTCTTTTATTTTTTTATTGTATTCAGCTTGCGGGGTTACTTCAGTCGCTATTACTGACACCCCATCTATTTTGCCATTCACATCTCTCTGCGCCGCATATACATAGGTATAATACGTTTGGCCTGGGGCTTAACTGTAGAATGCCGTCGGTTGCTACCAGCATTTTATTTGACGGAATAATGTAAACTTCGTCAGGTTGCACTCTTACATTATCACTTATTTCGTTCACCTTCATTCGCGTTTCCTTTTGCAGGATTTCCGGTAGAGAACTGGAATGATCGGGATGTAAATGTTGAACCAATATATAGGCCATGCCTGTGTCTTCAGGTATGGCTTTTATCAGTTTCTGAAAAGCTTCCAACCCACCTGCAGAAGCACCAATACCAACGACCGGAAAAGGTTTACCGAAAGAACCTTGGGTTTATCTTTGTTTAATTTGGACATGGGGTATATTCTTTAAACACATTATCGTTGTATTAATAAAACTTAGTGTAAAGAAATAAGAGGTGGCGTTTCAATTAGAAGTTCAAGGAAAGGATAAGCTTTTTACAACTTCAGTAAGGTAGGCTATCGGCTACCGAATATCATATATCTTATTCTATAATATATAAGAGAGGTTTATTAATGAAAAATCCTACGGGCTCATTTGCCAAATAAACATGTTATAAAGAGGTGAAACTCTTTACTTTAACAGCTATTATTACGAGAAGGTACATGTATCTGGGATATCGTATTTATTTAACCCCTGCAAGCCGTTTTATTAAGATAACAGAGCTAAGTTTTTTTTATCTTTGGCAAATTGTGAAACT
>JBBQSI010000114.1:0-8796 GCA_038213975.1 Chitinophagales bacterium | reverse complement strand
GAACATTCTCACGGCTATTCTTGTGATCGTATTGTTAGGAACCTGGGGATATATTATATGGGACAAAAACAAAAATCGCCAGGAAAAAACGGAACTAACCTCACAGATTGTTGAAAGCGATTCTTCCAAAAATGAACTGCAGCGCGAATTGAATGATGCTGCAATGCGTCTTGACATGTTAAAAACGTCCAACTCAAAAGCTGACAGTCTTTTGCGTACTAAGGATAAGGACATCGACGGTTTAAAATCCCGGATTCAAACTATTCTTAATGATAAAAATGCAACACAATCCCAATTGGCTGAAGCACGCAGACTCGTAGGACAATTGAAAGGTAACATTGAGGACTATACTGCAGAAATAGAGTCTCTTAAAAATGAAAATATTCAACTTACTGCGGAAAAAAGAATGGTTACGCTGGATCGCGATAAGGTGAAAAAGAATTACGATTCTGCCACAGATGTCATACAGGCTAAGGAGCAGGTGATTGATATAGGATCCACGCTGCATGCGTCAGATTTCAGCATCATAGGTATCAATGAAAAAAACAATGGCAAAGAGAAAGAAACAGTTAAAGCCAAGAGGGTTGATAAACTGAGAATATCTTTCAATATAGATGTAAACCGCATTACACCTTCTGGTCCTAAAGACCTCTTTGTGGCTATTACGCAACCTGATGGACGCCCTGTAAGAGTAGAAGCGTTGGGCTCGGGCACATTCGTTACCAGGGAAGGGATCGAAAGGGCTTTTACTAAAAAAGTCCAGATCAATTATGTACAGGGACAAAAAGAACCCGTGTCGGTAGAGTGGTCACAGAACAGTGATTTCCAAACAGGCGACTATAAAATTGAAATCTTTAACAACGGATTTAAAATAGGTGAAGGGGTAAGATCCTTTAAGAAAGGTGGTTTATTTGGCTAGGAAAAATATTGCATGTCATCATAAATGCACAACCGTTGAAAAACCCGTAAAACTTTTACGGGTTTTTTCATTTGGCTACGTGCCGCTCCTGCAGCACGTCAACAATATCAGCAAGCGAAAAACCTTTGTAGCGCAACAGGATTAAATAGTGAAAGAGTAAATCGGCAGCTTCGTCTTTGAACAGATCGTCATTTTTATCTTTTGCTTCAATCACTAACTCTATTGCCTCCTCTCCCACCTTTTGCGCAATCTTGTTAACTCCTTTTGCAAATAATGACGAAGTATATGAAGCACTATCCTTTGACGTCTGCCTTTCAAGAATCACTTCTTCCAGTTGCTGTAAAAAGTCTTTTTCATTTACTTCATTAAAGCAAGTGTCAGCGCCGGTGTGGCATGCTGGTCCATCTGGTCGCGATTTTATGAGCAACGTATCTGCATCGCAATCCAAAAAAATATCCCTGAGATGAAGAAAATTTTTACTTGTTTCTCCCTTTACCCACAGGCGTTGCCGTGAGCGACTGTAAAATGTTACCAGCGACGTGCTCAGCGTCCTGGAAAGTGCCTCCTGGTTCATGAAGCCAAGCATGAGCACTTTGCCGGTGTCGGCGTCCTGCACAATGGCCGGTACGAGCTTATCAGGAAATTTCTTAAAATCGACTTGGGCGGCTATTTTTTTCCAGGCACTCTTCATATTCTTACATTAATATTTTGTGCTAATAAATATTGCTTTAGTGATGAAAGATCTATTTCGCGATAATGGAAAACACTGGCTGCAAGGGCCGCATCTGCATTAGCCATCTGGAAAACTTCTACAAAGTGATCGGGATGGCCGGCACCGCCGGATGCAATCACCGGCACTTCCAGCGTATCGGAAAATAGTGAAGTGATATCATATGCGAATCCGTCTTTAGTGCCATCATTGTTCATAGAAGTCAGCAAAATTTCACCAGCGCCGAGATCTACGCCCTTTACCGCCCACTCCAATGCCAGTACCCCCGTGTCGGTTCTGCCACCATCAAGGTACACATACCATTCACCATTGTCATGCTTCTTGGTGTCGATTGCCAACACCACGCACTGGTTTCCAAACTCATCCGCCATATCCTTTACCAGGTTTGGATTTCTGAATGCGGCCGAGTTCACTGAGATTTTATCGGCGCCATTGCGCAGTAATTCATAGGCATTTTCAACATTGGAAATGCCACCACCTACGGTAAACGGAATATTAATATGTGCTGCTACATTTTTCACCAGCGGCACGAGTGTTTTTCGTTTTTCAACCGTAGCAGTAATATCAAGGAATACCAATTCGTCCGCACCTTCAGCGGAATAATAGATGGCCAGTTCCACCGGGTCGCCGGCGTCTCTTATATTTTCAAAATTCACCCCTTTGACCGTGCGGCCATTTTTTATATCGAGGCATGGAATGATTCGCTTAGCGAGCATCAGTGGTTATTTATGAAGTAAGACATTTCCTCTGGCGTAATCTTCTCTTCGTACCAGGCCTTGCCAATGATCACACCGCTACAGCCAATATCTGACAGTTCCCGTAAGTCATCATAGGACGAAACGCCGCCACTTGCTATAAGTTCCAAAGAAGGAAACTCGATTAAAATCTCTTTGTAAAGTTCAAATGCCGGCCCTTTCAGCATTCCGTCTTTACTGATGTCAGTAGATAATATTTGCGAAATGCCCAGTTCAAATACTTCACGGATAAAATCGAAAACGTGCTTATTGGTTTCCTCCTGCCACCCATGTATTTGGATGTTCATATTTTTCACATCCGCTGCAGGGAGAAATTTGTCGGCGCCGAATAATAAGATCCATTCCTTAAACAAGTCCTGATCCTTCACTACCACACTGCCGGCATTTACCATCGCAGCACCGGCATTCAGTACATTTCGTACGGCGGGTGTAGTTCTTAGGCCCCCGCCAAAATCGATGGAGAGATCGGTCTCGGCAGCAATGGTTTTCAGTACTTTTATATTCTCAGACGGCCGTCCTGCTGCTGCATCCAAATCTACCATGTGCAGCCGCTCAACGCCCAGCCCTGCAAATTGTTTGGCCACGTCCAGCGGAGTGAGCTCATAAATTTTGCGGGTAGAAAAATTGCCTTTCTCAAGCCTTACACATTTGCCATCCATCAGGTCGATAGCCGGTATCAGTTGCATCGATTACATTTTTATAAAATTTGAAAGGATCTTTTCTCCAACCTTCGCCGATTTCTCAACATGAAACTGGACGCCATAAAAATTGTTGTGTTGCAATGCTGCGCTGTATAACAAAAAATAATTCGTCACTGCAATCGTATCATCGCTTCGCTCAGCATAGTAACTGTGCACGTTGTACACGTATGAATCCTCCGGGATGCCTGCAAACAAAGGCGAACGGAGGTTGGTAATTGTATTCCAGCCCATATGCGGAATCTTTAGCCGCTCATCGTGTGGCATCACTTCACCTGCATGAAAGCGTTTTACCTGCACGTCAAACACACCCAGGCACTGCGTATCTGCTTCTTCACTGTGCCTGCATAGCAGCTGGAGGCCGAGGCAAATGCCAAGGACCGGTTGTGTGAGAGAAGTGATCAGCGTGTCCAGGCCATGCGCCCGCAGATATTCCATTGCTGACCCAGCACTTCCCACGCCAGGGAATATTACTTTATCCGCTCTCCTGATGACGCCGTGATCTGCAGAAACTTCTGCGTGTATGCCCAGCCGTTGTAATGCATACAACACGCTTTGCACGTTGCCGGCATTATAGTCTATCAACACTACATTCATAGCACTCCCTTTGTTGTGGGTAATGTCTTATCCGAGGGGTCGCGTTTTACAGCCATCTTAATTGCCTTTGCAACAGCCTTAAAAATGGCTTCAATCTTATGATGTTCATTATCACCGGTAGCGGTGATATTCAAATTGCATTTGGCACTATCGCAAAATGATTTGAAAAAATGATGAAACATTTCTGTGGGCATCTCTCCGACTTTCTCCCGTGAAAAAGTCACATTCCACACCAGCCAGCTACGCCCGCTAAAATCAATGGCAGCTTGCGCCAGCGCTTCATCCATGGGCAGAAGAAAACCATATCTCGCCATGCCCTTCTTATCTCCCAACGCAATGGTAAAAGCTTCTCCCAGGGCAATGGCAACATCTTCTATGGTATGATGTTCATCAATATGCAGATCTCCTTTACATTCTACCGCCAAATTGATTCCGGCATGTTTACCCAATTGGTCAAGCATATGGTCAAAAAAACCCAGGCCCGTATGATTATTTGTTTGTCCTGCTCCGTCCAGGTTCAGAGAGATACTGATATCCGTTTCCTTTGTTTTTCGTGTATGCGTCACCGAACGTGGCGGCGTTACCAGGTGGCGATAAATAGCCTCCCAGTTTTGTGTATCTACGGCAATCACATCCTTAAGCGATGACGCATCTTCGGAAATTTCATGTCCGCCGAGGTCATCATGATTATTTATCCAAATGGCCTTACAGCCGAGGTTTTTTGCCAGCAGCACATCTGTGATGCGATCGCCAATAACAAATGATCCCGCCAGATCATAATCCGGATTGTCAATATATTCGGTAAGCATCCCCGTTCCTGGCTTGCGTGTCGGGTTATTATCTTTCGCCCAGGTTCGGTCAATGAATATTTCATTAAAAATGATTCCTTCATTTTGCAGTGCCCGCAAAATAAAGTGCTGGATGGGCCAGAAAGAGTCTTCAGGAAATTCTTTTGTACCAAGGCCATCCTGGTTGGTTACCATCGCCAGCTCAAAATCACATTCCTTTACAATTTTGCCGAGGTATTCAAATACATGCGGGTAAAACTCCAGTTTGGTAAAAGCATCAATCTGGTAAATAGGAGGCGCCTCTTTTATGAGGGTGCCATCACGGTCAATAAATAAAACTTTCTTAGCCATCAGCAAATTTTTGAAGGGCAGTTAACAATTGTACATTCTCTTCGGGAGTGCCCACAGTGATACGAAGGCAATTCTCACACAATGGCTCCCTGGACCTATTCCTTACGATAATTTTTTCGCCGGATAAATATTGATAAAGTGCATCTGCATCAACCACTTTTACCAGCAGGAAGTTAGCTTCTGAAGGGTAGACGTCACTGATAAAAATAAATTGCTGCAGCGACTTGCTGAGCTTCTCCCGCTCTGCAACGGTCGTCTTAATCCTATCATTTACAATGCTGATATTTTTCAAAGCTTCGATACCCAATTGTTGCGAAGAAAGGTTGATGTTATACGGCGGTTTCACTTTATTAAAAAGTGAGATGAGCTGCTCGGAAGCAAAGCCAAGACCAAGCCTCAACGCCGCAAGTCCCCACGCCTTTGAGAGTGTTTGCATCACAAAAAGGTTAGGGTACTCCGTCAGTTCTCTAATGAACGACTGGTGTCTTGAATAGTTGATATAAGCTTCATCAATAAACACCATGCCTCCGAAGTTATTGAGAATGGTTTCAACGTCCTGCCGGTGAAAATTGTTTCCTGTGGGATTGTTGGGCGAACAGATAAAAATCAGTTTTGTTTGTGGACCTGCAATTGAAAGAATGCCTTCCACATCAAGCTGAAACTCTTCTGTCAACAGGACTTCTTTCACGCGGACGTCATTGATATCTGCGCTTACCCGGTACATGCCATAGGTGGGCGGACAGATCATTATCTGGTCCTTGCCGGGTTCGCAGAATATGCGGCAAGCGAGGTCGATCACCTCATCGCTTCCATTGCCTACAAAAATATGCTGGGCCGGCAGGCCCTTGATCTTTGAAATTTCGTCCTTTAATGCCAATTGCAGGGGATCAGGATAGCGATTGAAATTTTCCGGTAACGGCGAACCAAAACTGTTTTCGTTAGCATCCAGGAACACGGATGCGTTACCACTATACTCCGACCGGGCGGAGGAATAGGGCTTAAGTTCCCGGATATTTTTCCTCACTAATTTATCTACATCAAAGTCCATCTTCCGCAATTTTTAACCTGATAGAAACGGCGTTCTTATGTGCCATCAATCCTTCTGCTGCTGCCATCGCTTCCACTGCAGGGCCAATTGCCTTGATGCCTTTCTTTTTCAAACTTTGAAAAGTAACTTTTTTTACAAAGCTGTCTACTGACACACCACTCACCGTATTTGCGGTGCCGCCCGTAGGTAAAGAGTGATTGGTACCCGATGCATAGTCTCCGCAACTTTCAGGGGCATAATTTCCAAGAAAAACGCTCCCGGCATTTTTTACCAGGTCAGCGAGTTTGTTTGCATTACGGGACGCAATAGTAAGGTGTTCCGGTGCATAAGCATTCAGCAGATCGAAGGCTGTGGAAACATCTTCAACAAGGATAAACCTGCTATTGAGCAAGTTCTGGTTAATGATCTCTTTCCGCGGCAGCGTTTCCACCTGGCTGTTTATTTCGAAAATTACTGTTTCCAATACGTCCGCCCGGTTCGCGATGAGTATCACCTGCGAATCGATACCATGCTCAGCCTGGCTAAGTAAATCTGCCGCGACAAATGAAGGCATACAGGTTTCATCTGCATAGATCGCCAGTTCGCTGGGGCCTGCTAACATGTCAATTGCCACCCCTTCCTGGCTGGCTAATTTTTTTGCATAAGTAACATACTTATTTCCCGGGCCGAATATTTTTTCGACAACGGGAATGGATTCAGTGCCGTAAGCCATCGCTGCGATTGCCTGTGCACCGCCGGCTTTGTAAATGTTTTTTAAACCAAGCAGACCCGCGATATACAAAATGGCTGGATGAACGTTTCCGTCACTCTGCGGCGGGGTACATACTATAATGTTTTCGGAGCCTGCAATTGTGGCCGGGATACCGAGCATGAGCAAAGTCGAAAATAAGGGTGCCGTGCCACCGGGAATATACAAGCCGACTCTTTCGATGGGAATGTTCTTTCGCCAGCAGGTAACTCCATCCGCAGTCTTAATTTTTTCCGTCTTTTTCGGTTGCTGTGCTTTGTGAAAAATTTCAATATTTTTTTTAGCGAGGAGAATGGCACTTTTCAGGTATCCGTCAACGTTATGTTCTGCTGCCGCAATTTCTTCAGCAGTTACCCGGAGAGAAGACGGAGCCTGGCCTTCAAACTGCATGGCATATCGCAGGACTGCGGTATCTCCATTTTGCCGTACATCATTTAGAATTTTTCGTACAACCATCGAAAGCTCCCGTTCGTCAGCCTGGGGCCTGCTTATAATGCCTGCCCACTGTTCTTTCCCCGGCTCAATCAAAATATTTTTCATCCGCTTATAAAATCATTTTTTCAATCGGCATCACGATGATGCCTTCAGCGTCCAGTTCCTTTAATTTTTCAATAATACTCCAAAAATCGTTTTCGTTCACGACACTTTGCACGCTGCTCCAACCACTTTCGGCGAGGGGGACGATGGTGGGGCTCTTCATACCGGGCAGCATGGCTGTGATCTCCCCAAGCTTTGCATTTGGCGCATTCAGCATGATATATTTATTGTGCTTGGCTGTCTTTACTGCCGCAAGGCGCATCAGTAAATTAGATAGGATCGCATTTTTCGCGTCATCCAAATGCTCGCGGCCTACCAGCACAGCTTCCGACTTAAGAATTACCTCCACTTCCTTCAGACCATTTGTAACGAGTGTACTTCCACTACTTACCAGGTCGCAGATGGCTTCCGCAAGACCAATACCCGGCGCAATCTCCACCGATCCGCTGATCTCATGAATTTCTGCATTTATATTGTGATCAGATAAAAAAGATTGCAAGAGGTTTGCGTAAGAGGTAGCAATCTTCAGCCCATTAAGGTCGCCGGAAGATTTGTATTCCATGCCTTTCGGCACTGCAATACTCAGGCGGCATCGACCGAAACCCAATTTGCTCAAAACTCTCAACTCGCGCTTTTTCTCATACACCACATTTTCTCCAACGATACCAACGTCTGCCACGCCATCAAACACATATTGAGGAATGTCGTCATCGCGAAGAAAATACACCTCGAGTGGAAAATCGGGGCTGGCTGCTTTGAGCTGGCGATTGCCGTTGTTCAACTCTATTCCACATTCTTTTAATAATTGGAGGGAATTGTCATACAGCCGCCCTGACCTTTGTACCGCTATTTTTAGCATGTCACGTTTTTAAAAATTCAAAAGGCCTACCGAGTTGGTAAGCCTTTTGAAAATATGATGATACACCATCAACAACATAGCTTACCCGGTGGTAAAGAAATGATGATGTATGTAAAATTTAATTTTCATTGAAACGCAAAGTAAATGATCAAAATCAATGTGGGCAAAAAAAATTTCTTAATCGAATAAACTCACCCTGACACCAAGGCCGGGCAGGTTGTTATAAATTACCTTTCCATGATCAAAAGTAACGCCTTCTCCATTTTGATCTTTTAAAAGAAGCGGGCCATCCATATCTACAAAATCCAGCAGGGGCAGCAGTTGAGCGATGGCACCCGTACCAATGGCACTCTCGTTCATAGAACCGGCCATCACTTTCATCCCAAGTTCACGTGCCTCCCTGATCATACGCCTCGCCGGTGTAATACCGCCGCACTTCGTAAGCTTGATATTTATCCCGTGAAAATGCCCGGCGCATTTGGCTACATCCGCTTCAACGACACAACTCTCGTCAGCAATCAAGGGCAGCGGCGAATGTTTGAATAACATTTTCATTCCGTCCCAATCATCCGCATGAAGTGGTTGCTCAATCAGCTCAACATTCATCTCTTTAAAAACCTCTATTTTTTTCAAAGCATCTTCCGCAGACCAGGCCGCATTGGCATCGATGCGAAATGCAGCGGAGGTATGTTTGCGAAGCGCTGCCATGATCTCAATGTCTTCATCCGTGCCAAGCTTTATCTTATAAATGGGCCAGGGATGAGCT
>JBBQSI010000113.1:0-8915 GCA_038213975.1 Chitinophagales bacterium | reverse complement strand
GTTACCTTTTAGTTTTGGGGACCTTATTTATCTTGGCCTTAGTGGATGGCTCTCCGTAGTTACTGCCAGGAATATGCATTTCCTTTTTAGCAGGAAACATACATTCACCCTGTTCCGCCGGCGTTTTATCCGGCTGGTTTTTATTACCCTGATATTTTACGTTTTTGCAAATCTCGCCTGGGGCCTTAATTATGACCGCGAAACGGTCGCCCAGTCGATGGACCTGCCAACTGTCAGCTTTGACTCTTCGGCATTGTTACAGATAGAGAATCTCTTGATTAAAAAAGTAAACGAATCCAAGATTGCCCTGATCAAAAAAGGCGTACACCGCCCTCCCAATCCGAAAATTTACGAAAGGGCAGCAGCCTGCTATCGGACATCAGGTGTATTGCCGGAGCTAGATTCTTACCAGCCTTCGTCAATAAAGAGTTCATTATTCGGGCGGCTTGGTAATTACCTTGGATTCACGGGTTATTTCAACCCATTGACGGGTGAGGCGCAGGTAAACAAAACCGTTCCCTGGTTTCTTTTACCATTTATTTCAAGCCACGAAATTGCCCATCAACTGGGCTATGCCAAAGAAAATGAAGCCAATTTCGTGGGTTACCTGGCGTCGGTCAATTCTGCTGACACGCTCTTTCATTATTCAGCTTACCTTGATCTTTTCGCCTATACGCATCGACAGCTTTTTCTTTACGATTCAGTGCTGGCAAGGACTACCTCCGCTGCACTTCATCCCGCAGTAAAAGAGGATATTGAAGAATGGCGCCGCTTCAATCTTGCTCATACCAGTGCGTTAGAACCCGTCATCACCTGGATATACAATAAGTACCTGCAGGCAAACCGGCAGCCCCAGGGGATAAAAACTTATGGAGAAGTCACAGCTTTGTTAATCTCTTATTATAAAAAGTATGGCAAGCTGTAGCGCCCTGCTTACTTTTCAAAAACCCGCCTTTAATGCTTAATTTTGCGCCTCTTTAAAATAAAGATGTGGTATGATCAGTGTAAATAATGTGACCCTCGCGTTCGGCAAACGTGTACTTTTTGATGAGGTTAATCTAAATTTCACAAAGGGCAATTGCTACGGAATCATTGGTGCAAACGGCGCCGGCAAGTCGACCTTTATCAAAATATTAAATGGTGAAATCGAACCTAACAAGGGTTCTGTTGCCATATCTCCCGGCGAGCGGATGGCCACGCTACGGCAGGACCAGTTCCAATTCGACGAGGTATCAGTGCTTCACACCGTAATGATGGGACACAAACGAATGTGGGATGTGATGAATGAAAAGGATGCCATCTACATGAAAGATGATTTCAGTGAAGCGGATGGTATGAAAGCGGGTGAACTGGAAGCAGAGTTTGGCGAAATGGGCGGGTATACCGCGGAGAGCGATGCGGCAACCTTGCTAAATGAACTTGGGGTGGACACAGCACTTCACCAGCAACTGATGGAGGATGTTGCGGCGAATATTAAGGTTAGGGTCTTACTTGCGCAGGCATTGTTTGGCAACCCGGATATACTGCTGCTGGATGAACCAACCAACAACCTGGATATTGAAACCATCGACTGGCTGGAAAATTTCCTTGCCGATTACGAAAACATAGTCCTTGTCGTTAGCCATGATCGTCACTTCCTGGACGCAGTGTGTACACATGTAGCGGATGTCGACAAGCAGAAGATAAAAATTTACACTGGTAACTATACTTTTTGGTACGAGAGCAGTCAGTTGGCGGCAAGGCAGGCTACTGATAAGAATAAGAAGATGGACGAGAAGAAAAAAGATCTCCTCGAATTCATTGCCCGATTTAGCGCCAACGCTTCTAAAAGCAAGCAGGCTACCTCCCGTAAAAAGGCGTTGGATAAACTCGTCTTTGAAGACATAACGGCGAGCAACCGTAAATATCCCGGCATCATTTTCAAACCAGAACGTGAACCTGGCAACCAGATTCTGAATGTGCAAAAACTGGAGAAGACCGTGGACGGCGATGCTCTTTTCGGCAATATCAATTTCGATATTGTAAAAGGGCAAAAGATTGGTTTTGTAAGTAAAGATCCTGTTTCGCTAACGGCTTTTTTTGAGGTCATCAACAACCGGATGAAAGCTGACAAGGGTAAGTTTGAATGGGGCAGTACTATCACCAGCGCCTACCTGCCGAATGATAATACCGAATTCTTCCAAACAGACCTAAACCTGCTCGATTGGCTGAGGCAATTCGTCCCGGATCACTATACAGATGTAGACGAAGATTTTCTTCGCGGGTTTTTAGGAAAAATGTTGTTCAGTGGTGATGAGATCAGGAAAAAAACATCTGTACTGAGTGGTGGTGAAAAAGTTCGTTGCATGATCAGCCGAATGATGTTGCAAAATCCGAACGTGGTAATATTGGATGAGCCAACAAACCATCTCGATCTTGAAAGCATCACCGCCTTCAATGATGGCATGATTAATTTTCCGGGCATCGTTTTAATAACTACACATGATCACCAGTTCATGGAAACTGTTGCCAACAGGATCATCGAAATCACCCCGAATGGCGTGATAGACAGGCTCTGCACATACGATGAATATCTGGCTGATGAACGCGTAAAAAGTTTACATGCAGAATTATATAATTGATAATTTTGTTCAACTAAACCCATTAATTCTTAGAACATGAAAAAGACAGCGTTCATTTTTTTTCTCATTTTATTTTGTGTAGCTGCTAACGCCCAGGAGTACACGACGGCCGTCGGTGCAAAATTTTACAGCGGAGATGGATCTGTAGGCGGCATTAATATCAGGCATTCAACAGCGCCAAGCACAGCGCTCGAAGGGTCACTTCTTTTCTTCCATGGCAACGTAGGGCTGGAAGGACTGTATGAATACCAGGGACCTGTGGCTGGCGTAGAAGGCTTGCAATATTTCGTTGGTGGAGGTGGCTTGCTCGGCTTCGGCGATCAAACAAGTTTCGCGCTAAGGCTCACTGGCGGCGTTGACTATAAATTCAGCGGGGCACCCATCGATATAAGTTTAGGGTTCGATCCGTTTTTTTACCTTGCTCCGAGTACGGGTTCCAGTCTTACGCTTGGTGTGGGCTTGAGGTATGTACTAAAGTAGTGGAAATATTTTTTTATCATCCAGATTCCCGGTCAGCAGATTGGGAATTTTTTTTAGCATGATTCAGAGACTTACGGCATTCATAGATTTTTTCTACCCACCTTTTAAAAGGTTCATGCCCCTTCAAACTTTTCGCTATGCAGTTTGTGGGGGGAGTAATATGTTGCTCGATCTCTTCATCTATTTTATCTCCTACAATTTCATTTTAAATAAGCAAAATCTGGATATTGGCTTTCTTGTTTTCAAGCCACATATTGCTGCACTTTTGGTGGCATTTTGCGTGAGTTTCCCCCTGGGATTTCTGCTTTCAAAGTATATAGTATTCAACTCATCGGTATTGAAAGGCCGGGTGCAATTGTTTCGGTATATCCTCATCGTCATCATTAATCTTTTTCTTAACTATGTCTCATTGAAAATTTTGGTGGAATACATGCAATTCTATCCAACAATCTCCCGGCTGTTTGCTACCATATTCGTAGTCACCTTCAGCTATCTTTCCCAGAAGCACTTCACCTTCCGTGTAAAGGGCACGATTGCCCCCGTGAATGATCAAGCAGAATAAAATTCGCAGTAGTTTTTTATCGGGTCTGCCATTTTTTCATAAGAATGGCATTGGCATAAACATTGTCGTTCTGTAGGCACACAATTAAATTAATAAAAGACATGGCAAAAATAATAGGTATAGATCTGGGTACTACCAATAGTTGTGTAGCAGTTATGGAAGGTAATGAACCGGTTGTAATTGCTAATGATGAAGGTAGGCGTACAACCCCTTCTGTAGTTGCATTTTTGAAAAATGGCGAACGTAAAGTAGGAGATCCTGCAAAGCGCCAGGCAATTACCAACCCGACGAACACCATTATGAGTGTTAAGCGGTTTATGGGTCACAAATGGGACGAGGTGACAGAAGAAGTTGGTCACTGGAGCTACAAAGTGATCAAAGGAGACAATAATACAGTAAGAATTGATATAGATGGCCGTCCTTACACGCCGCAGGAAATTTCTGCGATGACTCTTCAGAAGATGAAGAAAACAGCCGAAGATTACCTTGGTCAAAGTATCACCGAGGCGGTAATTACCGTTCCGGCATATTTTGATGATGCCCAGCGTCAGGCGACGAAAGAAGCCGGTGAGATCGCAGGATTAAATGTTCGGCGGATCATCAACGAGCCTACTGCGGCAGCGCTGGCGTACGGTTTGGACAAAAAAAGTATTGATCAAAAGATCGCAGTCTTCGACCTCGGTGGCGGTACATTCGATATCTCCATCCTGGAACTCGGTGATGGCGTATTTGAAGTAAAGTCAACCAACGGTGATACCCACCTGGGTGGTGATGATTTTGATAAAGTGATCATGGATTGGCTGGCTGCTGAATTTAAAAAGGATGAGGCGATAGATTTGCATAAAGATCCTATGGCATGGCAGCGGCTGAAAGAAGCGGCAGAAAAAGCGAAGATTGAATTGTCTTCTTCCAGCGAAACTGAGATCAACCTGCCTTACATCACAGCAGTTGACGGTGTGCCCAAGCACATGGTAAAAAAACTTACCCGCTCACAATTTGAAAAATTAGCAGACAACCTGTTTACCCGGTGCCTGAAGCCATGTGAGGCTGCAGTGAAAGATGCCGGTGTTAGCATTTCAGATATCAATGAAGTGATACTCGTTGGTGGATCTACCAGGATTCCTAAAGTTCAGGAGATCGTTGAAAAGTTTTTTAATAAAAAGCCAAATAAGAGCGTGAACCCGGACGAAGTTGTAGCCATCGGTGCAGCTATCCAGGGTGGTGTATTGACAGGTGAAGTGAAAGATGTCTTATTGCTCGATGTTACGCCGCTTTCTTTAGGTATTGAAACAATGGGTGGTGTAATGACCCGGTTAATCGAGAGTAACACCACGATTCCAACGAAGAAAATGGAAGTTTTTTCCACAGCAAGCGACAATCAGCCTGGCGTACAAATTCATGTATTGCAGGGTGAGCGTCCGATGTCAAATCAAAACAAGAGCCTGGGCACCTTCAACCTCGATGGAATTCCACCAGCTCCGCGTGGTTTACCGCAAATTGAAGTGACCTTCGATATTGATGCCAACGGAATATTGAACGTGTCAGCAAAAGATAAAGGCACAGGAAAAACGCACAACATTCGCATTGAGGCGGGTAGTGGTTTGAGCAAAGAGGAGATCCAGACGATGAAGAACGACGCCAAAGCCAATGAGGAAAGTGATAAGGTTGCAAAAGAAAAAGTGGAGAAGATTAACCAGGCAGACAGTCTCATTTTCCAGACTGAAAAGCAAATAAAAGAGTTTGGCGATAAGATTCCGGAAGATAAGAAAGCGCCTATCGAAGCTGCATTAGGCAAGTTGAAAGAAGCGCATAAAAGCCAGGATATTAGTGCGATTGATACAGCAGTTGCAGAGATGAATACGGCATGGACAGCAGCGAGTGAGGAGATGTACAAAGCTACACAGGGCACTGAGCCTAACGGTAACGCCCAGGGGCAGCCGGGAGATGGCCAGCCGCAAGAGGAAACTGCCGATGCTGGTGCGAATGATAATGTGACCGATGCTGAATTTGAAGAAGTCAAATAAATAACTTCCAACCATAAAATAAAGCCACCTTCCCGGGTGGCTTTTTCGTGTATGCAGGCCATAGTCTACATTTTACATTGTAGGCTAAACGAAGTAAATTGCCCCACTTTAACCGTTATAAATCAATGATAATTACATTCTATATCCATTTCCACACCAACGTAGGACAGGAGCTGTTGCTGAGCGGGAATATAGCGATGCTTGGAAGCCAGGAAACGGCTGGTGCAAAGCAAATGACTTACCTAAATGAAGAAACGTGGACCTATACTGTTGAGCTGCCCGATAATGCCGATGATCTCATTTCTTATAAATATCTTCTAAAGGAACCGGATGGCACCGTTATTTTCGATGGTGAAGATAATCGTGTCGTTGACCTGTCCGATATCCGGGCTGAGCAAACCACGGTTATTGATGCCTGGAATGCCGATTCCTACGTCGAGAACGTATATTTTTCCAGGCCGTTTAGCAAAGTGCTGTTAACACCAGTCCCGGAGATCGAGAGTTCTGTACCTGGAAGTTATACGCACGAGTTCCGGGTGAAGGCCCCGCTCCTGGGTGAAGCGGAAGTTATTTGCCTGCTGGGTTCCTCAAAAAATTTGCGCTATTGGGATACCGGCAAGCCGGTCCTGATGGCAACGGAAAATAATTGGTTCGTCGCCCGGGTGACGCTTGAAGGTGGCGGCCTGCCCGTCACTTACAAATATGGCATTTACAATACGAAGGATGAGCGGTTTGTCCGCTTTGAAGAACAGGAAAATCGATCTGTACAGCCGGCAAAATCACAGGCGCTCACAATAATTCATGACGGATTTGTGCGCATTCCAACTCCGCGGCAATGGCGCGGCGCGGGTATTGCCATTCCTGTATTTAGCTTAAGAAGCAAACAGGGTTTTGGTGTGGGAGAATTCAGTGATTTGCTGTTGTTGGTAGATTGGGCCAAAAGGGTTGGCATGAAGCTCATACAAATATTGCCGGTTAACGATACCATTGCCACACGTACATGGATGGATTCCTATCCTTACGCTGCCATTTCAGCGTTTGCCCTTCACCCGCTTTACATCAACCTGGAGAAAGTTGCGGGTAAGGAACACGCCGATATAGTGAAGCGGCTAAAGAAAAAGAAAAAGCAGCTCAATGATCTGTCAGCATTTGATTACGAGCAGGTGATGAAATTTAAAATGGATGCGCTAAAGGAGATGTATGCTGTCGCAAAAAAGCAGTTTAAAGATGATACTGGTTATTTTTCTTTTTTCGAACTGAACCGGGAGTGGCTTGTTCCTTATGCCGTCTTTTCCTGCCTGCGGGATAAATATGAAACTTCAGATTTTACGAAGTGGAAAACCTTGAAGAACTATGACGAAGAGTCTGTTCTAAGATACGCATCGCCGCGGAAGAAGCATTATGACGACATTGCGTTCTATTATTTTGTGCAATACCACCTGCATCTGCAGATGAAGGAAGTGATTACTTACGCCCACAAAAACAAGGTGATCCTTAAAGGTGATATCCCCATTGGCGTTTACCGCTATGGTTGTGATGCCTGGGCAAATCCGAAATTGTACAACATGCATGAGCAGGCGGGAGCGCCACCGGATGATTTCGCCGTCACGGGGCAAAACTGGGGTTTCCCCACTTACAATTGGGAAGTGATGGGCCGCAATGGCTTCAAGTGGTGGCGCAATCGTTTTGACCAGATGAGCATGTACTTCGATGCCTTTCGCATCGATCATATCCTCGGCTTTTTCCGCATCTGGAGTATTCCCGTGGAGCAAACCCAGGGTATTATGGGCCGCTTCCAGCCTGCGATACCCGTGGACATTTCAGAATTTCAGCAACGCGATATCTGGTTCGATCATTTCAGGTATTGCCATCCATTTATTACCGATGAGATTCTGTGGCAGAGCTATCCCAACGAAGCGGCTTATATAATCGAAAAATGCCTGGAGCCAGGCGCAAACCGTTGGTATTCGCTGAAGAAAGCTTTTTCTACCCAGCGAAGAGTGGATGCATATTTTGACAGTCATAAGGTATCCAATGGGAGCGCTATAAGGGAAGCGTTGAAATCGCTGATCACTAATGTGATCTTATTGGACGAAAAAGATGCAGAGGGTAAATTCCATTTCCGTTTCGGGATAGAACAGACGTCGTCTTTCCAGCAACTCGAGCACCACACCCGTCAAAAGTTAAAAGACCTCTACGTAAATTATTTTTATTCCCGGCAGGAAGACTTATGGCGAAGAGAGGCGATGAAAAAGTTACCGCAGCTAAAGCACAGCACACGCATGCTTGTTTGCGGTGAAGACCTTGGTATGGTTCCGAATTGTGTACCGCAGGTAATGCAACAGTTGGGCATCCTAAGCCTGGAAATTCAACGTATGCCGAAAGATCCAAATGTCGATTTCTTTCATCCAAAAAATGCATCTTATATGAGTGTCGTCACGCCTTCTACGCACGACATGAGCACCATCCGGGGTTGGTGGGAAGAAGATCGGGCAACCATACAGCATTTCTATAATTATGTATTGGGTCATTATGGAGAGGCACCTTATTTCTGCGAAGCCTGGATCAACAATGAGATCGTTTTACAGCACCTTTACTCTCCTGCCATGTGGAGTATTTTCCAGGTGCAGGACCTCCTGGGTACGGATAAAAAACTCCGCCTGGAAAATCCGCATAATGAACGAATTAATATCCCCGCAGATCCAAATCACTATTGGCGCTACAGATTACACCTGCCGCTCGAAAAGTTATTGAAGGAAGACGAATTCAATGATGGAGTGAAGAAGATGGTTACTGAAAGTGGGAGGGGATGAAGATAAGTTACCAGAAAACTGACTTGCCGTTTGAATATCCTTTTACTATTTCGAGGGGAACGAAAACGCACCAGCCAGCGCTTGTCGTGCGCCTGGAGCACCTTGGTTACACTGGTTATGGAGAGGCGCCTGCCATTGACTATTACGATGTCACCGTAGACAAGATGGTTCAGTCGCTGGGAGCAAAAAAGGCTGCTATTGAAAAATTTGCTTTCACCTCTCCCGATCGTTTTTGGCATTTTATTCATCACCTCATCCCTGGCCAGCACTTTCTCACCTGTGCGTTGGACATGGCCGGCTGGGATATGTTTGGGAAAATGCAGCGCCTGCCATTGTACAAGGTTTGGAAGCTTTCGACAGAAAAGAATCCGCTGACCGATTATACAATCGGCATTGACAGCATCGAAAAGATGGT
>JBBQSI010000112.1:0-8917 GCA_038213975.1 Chitinophagales bacterium | reverse complement strand
AGCCGCAGCCGTTCTTCTTCAATGCGGAGATTAGCGACCCGATTGTGATGTTCAGTAATATCCAGCAGTGTGCCGATAAACCGGTTTGGAATGTTATCTGCATTATCAAAAACGCGGGCCTGTGTTCTAACCCATTTCGGTACTGTAATGCCCGGAAGAAGCAGGCGATATTCAAGATCATAATTGTCTTTTCTCCCGGGCTGCATGGCCGCAGTTACCACTTCATTTACATAATCCTGGTCTTCCGGGTGAACCCTTTCAATAAACTTGTTGTAGTCCACTAAATCAGGCGGAGTAAAACCAAGTATCGCTTTGCATTCATCAGAAAGAATGAAATGGCCAACATCCATATCAAACTCCCAGGTGCCCAGGTTGGTGGCAATTGCTGCGAGCCGGAGGCGTTCGGCGTTATCGGCTAGCTCCCGGCGCCCTTCTACCTCCTTGGTCACATCTGTGAGAATGGAAAGGATGCCTGCGACCTTGCCGGCTTCAAAATAAGGCTGCAATACCGTCGTTATGTAAAGTGTTTGCCTCTCCCCGTCTATTTGTATTACGGCCTTGCCCTCGGTAATTTTCATGGGCTTCCTTGACGAATAGGCCTGATTTAGAAGTTCTAGGTATCCCTGGTGAGCGATTTCCGGGAAAATAGCAGTGATGGGTTCACCGATTACATCAGCTGTTCGCCCCGTTAATCGCAGGAATTCTGTATTGACCAATTCCATTGTATGATTAGCTCCTGCGGTGAGACAGAAACCAACCGGTGCCTGCATGAACAGATCATATGCCTGGGCATTTACTAATTGTTCGCGCCTTTCGCTCACGGAGTCATCATCGCCGGTGATTTCTATCCAGGAAGCAATAATACCCATCACCTCGCCATCAACATCTTTAAACGGTGCATGGCATATATCATAGTAACGTTTGTGTTCCTCATTTGAAGGATCATTGGAACGGGTAAACGAAATTTTAGAAGCCTTCACCGGCAAACCAGTTTCAAAGGTTTTTCTAAGCAATGGGTATATGCCCTGTTCGTGTACTTCAGGAATAGCTTTATCGATTGTCTGTCCAACCACATCTTTACCAAATGTCAATTTTTGGAAAGCTTCGTTTGTAAAAGCTATTGTGAGATCGCTCCCGGCGAGCATTATGAATGGCGTAGCAGCCATTTGCAGAAAGCGATCCATCGATATGTTCGGCTCTTGTTCATGGTCGGATCCCTTTTTCATCATGTAGCGCTTTTATGTTTTCCTGTCCTGTTCCGCTTCCTTCGCTGAAAGCTCATCACTGCCATTTTGCATCCTCGAACGAGTTTTTGTCTGTCGGATGGTAATTCGAAGACGAAAAATATTCTGAAAATAAGGGGTTAATCAATTGAAGAGGTAACAAAAATATTCGCTAGAGGCGACACCAGCGAAAATAAAATCAAAATTTCAATAGGCGTCGAGGTCCGGAGCATTTCGCCCGCACTATTAAAGGGCTTTCTATTAAAAAACGGAGAATAATTATTATTCCAATTTCGAAAGAATTAGTACCATTCTCAACGTTGAATCCAGGTTTAGTCACCTTTAAAAGTCAATTATAAAAAGTGTTTATTTACTTTGGCAAAAATCTGTTTTATGCAATACGAGCACGACCAGTCAGCTTTTACAACTGCAGCCGGGATTCTTGATAAAGAAGGGTTCAGGATTGTTGAAAAGGATCTCAATCGCCCCTGGGGAGGTTTTTACGTGCTGGACGAGTCGCAGGCCCAAAAGTTTGCCGGGCACTTTTTCCCGGAAGAAAATTTTGAGAAGCTAAAAATTTCAGACAAGCTCAGCCCTAAAATATTAATGGTAGCGCCCGGAAAACGACTCAGCTGGCAATACCATTTCAGGCGGGCGGAAATTTGGCGGTGTATCCAGGGGCCGGTCAGCGTTGCAACAAGTGCCACCGATGAACAGAAAGATTTAGAAGCGTTGAATGTTGGAGATAAAATCAAGCTGAAGCAGGGACAAAGACACCGGCTCATCGGCATGGAAAATTGGGGCCTGGTAGCCGAGATCTGGCAGCACACGGATGCGTCAAATCCTTCCGATGAAGATGACATCGTACGAGTGCAGGACGACTTCGGAAGATAAAAAGAAGTTAATGCCCCTGAAGCTAAGTTCTTCTCAAAAATATTACTTCAAAAAAGGCGGCCAAGCCTTCCGCGTTTTATTTGGTGTGGCAGCTAAGTGACATTATTCTATCCAGTTGCTTACAAAGTTTATACAGCGGGTAAATTGTACCGTCCCGATCGTAAATCTCCGATCACAAACTTCAATGGTTTATACGAACTTAAAATTCCAGGGATTAATATTTTAAAAATTAATGACCTGCTCCAGTTCGATCTTTTGCTGCAATCCTTTCGTAAGAAAGAAGGAAGTTGTAAAAAAATGGATACGTAACTGACTTACTTCCAGCAAAAATTTCACAGGTAATGAATTTGGAAGGGGGCAAATAGCGTAGTTATACGGACTGCTTTTTTGATCCCGAAAGGTGAGATAGTAAAAATTACAAAGAAATTTTTCTACCGGGCCGCAATATTACTTCGTAGAAGCCCGTTTATATTTTCGAATCTATCAAAAACTTATTGATTTTCTAGGGGTAACCCGGCTCGGAAGGCCGGGTTTTTTTGTTTGTCAAAGTTGCCAGGAGATTAGGAACCCACGGAGAACAATAACTGCGATTGGCACTCGACTCTTAAGGTGATCTGCTGTCCCTGCATCCTGGTCTCTGCTTCCGGAAGAATTTCGCAGTTGTCCCACAGCCCCGTAGAGAGTGTGGAAGCGTAAGATTGCGGGAGGCCATTATCTAACATCAGGGAGCTTGTGACACTATTATCATATTGAAAGTGCCGAAACGAATAGGAAAGTCCCTCAATTTCATTTTGCATTGTTGCAAACCAGACACGATCTGTTCCATCATTTGCCGGCATGCCGATCACACCGGGATTTAGCCAGGTCAGCTCGTTTTTCTCTTCGGCAAATGGAAGCCCGCAATGTCCGGCAATAATCACTTCAGCATCCGCCGCTTTGAAGTTTGCCTGCTTTTTCTCCCATGAAGTTGAGCGGAAAATAAACTCCGAAGTGTTGAACCAGGAGCCATGCACTAATACTATTTTCTTATGACCAAAGGTGAAGCGTATGTGATGTGGCAGAGAAAGGAAAAAGTCTTTCGCTGGAGCAGACATCTTTGACCGGACAAACGCATACCAGTTTTTGGAAAAAAGATCACACCTTCCTCCATCCAAAAAATCGCACCCACAATCCCCTTTATCTTCCCGAACCTGTAATTCTACATTGCCGGCGATCGAATGGATTCCCCATTCCCTTATAAGTTCAATACATTCCAAAGGTTGTGCACAATAGCCGGCGATATCTCCGGTACAGAAAATATGCTGAGGACTGAATTTATTTTCATTGGCCCATTTTTGTAAATTTTCCAGCGCCTGTAAATTGCTGTACACCCCGCCAAAAAATAACAAAGGCCCATCTAGCTCCCCGAGATCTTCAATGATTTTTTTCTCTTCCATTTGCAAAAATTCAGGCGTGCTCAATAAAATTTTCTTTCCTAAAAATCAGCGGCACAAAAAAAAGTATAAAACAGAGTGCGCTTCCCCAAAGATTCAAAGATAACAGGTCGCCATATTTCCCGGGAAACCAAATCAGCGACTGTGGCGCTTTGCCTGACGCAAGCAGCAGACCAACAGCTATGCCCGTCCAGACGGATAAATGAAACGAAATTTTCGGCATCGGTTTATTCCAAAATAAAAAGACAGGTGCTAATCCAATCACCATGGTTCCGCTGATGGTACTTGCTGATAATATGTCGGCGCCAAAAAATACCGGGATGGTACCGATCACAGCAACGATGATCATCGCCAACCGGCCGCGGCTAATTTTTTGCATAGATACTTTACCCAAATCAACGATCATCAATTTTGATGAAGATGAAAAAGTAGAATCAATGGTGGATGCGGCGGAGGTGATCATGATAAGGTTCATCAGCAACATTACAATAGTGCCCAACAATTTACTTACTTCCACAGTTGCTTGTCCTTCAAGGCCCCGGAAGCGGGCAAAAATGCCGATGAAGGAAAATAACAGGATGCATATAAAACCAAAAATTGCAGCCCCGGAATAACTCTTTAGCGTATTGCGGGGGGAACTGACAAAGCCGCGATCTGTGAGCACCGGATCATGGAAGGGATAGCTGAATATCTGTATAAAAACGGCGAACAGCAAGCTCAGGCCGCCCTCCATCGTCCAACTACCCGAGGTGACATAATCTTTAACAGAGGCATTTCCTTTCGGTAAAATAAAAATGAGCAATATAAAAAGCAGGACGCCGAAAAAGATCATCTGGATAGAATCTGTGATGAGGGAGGTGCGCATTCCACCTTTTAGGGTATACGCCAGCGTTAAAAAAGTAAAAACCAACACTGCAAGGTAAAAAGCCGGAGTTCCCTGTTCACCAAAATAAGTGCCGATAACAGTGGTGTTGGACCAGACTTCGTTGAACAGGCGAATGCCTATTAGTATGGAAAAAACCGTCACAGCGTTACGCCCATATTTGCTACGGAGGAATTGGTGAATGCTTTCATATTTTCCTTTTGATCGCAGCTTGTAAATTACTATTCCACCCACGAGGAAGGAAAAATAATAGCAGGCGTATGCAAGGCCGCCGACAAAGCCGTATGCAAGACCGAGGTTAGCCGCATTTGCTATTGACTTCGCAAAGATCCAGGAAATCACCAGGCTGCTCGTTAGTAAAAAAACCGTCGGTTCCTTTCCTGTTTTTGATTTCGCACGAAAGAATTCCTGGACAGTTTTCGCCGCAGGTGCTACGAAAAAAAAGATCAGTCCGAAGGCAACAAGGATAATCCACTGGAAGGCCGATATACTCATTTCACTTTTTCAGGTATCCGTTTACGTTATGTACTGCTGAGATCGCTATTTTTCCCACCAGCCCTTAATGTTATACGTATCGCCCCCTAGCTCCGAAACAGCAGCATCATAATTTTTCTTGTTGGCTGCCTGTTCAGAAGAAGGATAGCGGAACCTGACCGGGAACTGGTCGTTGTTAAGGTTATCTTTTGGCAAAGACAGCTTTGGATAGCCAGTTCGCCGAATATCCAGCCAGGCTTCGTAACCATTTAAAAAGTTGGAGATCCATTTTTGCGTCATGATCTTTTCTACATCATTGGCGCCTGCGAGGGCTACACCACTACTGGTTAAATATCCTGCCGGTACGCTCGTTCCGAAATAAGCATGCGACGCCGTAATGCCCGCATTATAGAAGTCAGGAACATCACCGCTGATAAAGCCCTTTTGCGCAGCCTCCGCCAGGAGGAACTGTAATTCAGCATAAGTCATCAAGGGGGCATTTACGCCGGAAGGATCATTCCGAAATAATTTTCCGATAAGCGAAATATCATTGAAGTCATACGCATTTTGACTTTGCAGGCTTAGGCCGTTTGGCAGACCTTTGTAGGCAGGAGTGCCACTGGCTATCGAAACGGGAGTGGGCTTGAAATATATGCCCAGCCTTGCATCAGCTAAGGGCACTAAAATGTTTTCGCTGGTCTTGCTCATCCGTACATCAGCATACCTGCCCTCGCGTTCGTTGATAAGGAACCATTGGTTTGGCGCAGAAGCAAGAAAAGGAACAACTGCGTTGTCAGCATTACTCCGGAAGAGCATATTACCATCCAGGAGCGATTGCAATTCGGCAGATACATTTATTTGCTTACTAATCCGTACGAGGTACCGAACTTTGAGCGAATTCGCAAAACGAATCCATTTGGATAAGTCTCCCTTGTAAAGTATATCGCCATTGATAGTTGCAGAAGTGTTGGAAAGCATTTGTACCGCCTGGTCCAGCGTTTGTAGGATACCGTTAGTACCGATATAAATTTCCTCCTGCGAGTCGTACACCGGATCAAAGACTCCGTCCGTAGCTCCTCTGATTGCCTGGGAATATGGCACATTTGTCCAAAGATCGGTCAGCAGCGAGGAAAGCATAGCCTTCATCACCAGTAAAACTCCCTGGTATGCCGGATTGGCAACAGGTGACGATTGTATGGACTGAATATCATTCAGCAAATGATAAGTCGCATTCCACAACTCGGTGTTGGAGCCAACATCGTAACGGTCGATTGGATAAAAAAAAAGGTTGCTGGTAAGCTGTGCCAGCAGATTCCCGTTTTTCCAGCCTTCTTCCGCATTGTTTTTTGCCGATTGGTAGATGACATTAGAAAGCAAAAATTGCGGATCAGCAGATTCAGGAGCGTTGGGATTTTGGTTTATTTCAGTAAGGGATTTCTTACAACCAGGCAGGATTGGAAGAAGAAAAACAAGAATAAGGAGAGATATATTTTTCATCGGAATAGTTTAGAAATTTACATTTAGATTAAATCCAATTGACCGGCTCGATGGCAAAGACATGTCATCCACACCATTCACATATTTCCTGCCCTGCACTGCATTAAGTTCCGGATCAACGTTTTCATTTTCCGTGAAGAGCAAAACATTATTCGCGATCACTCCCAGCCTGATGCTATTGACATTTATTTTATTAGCCCAGCTCTGGGGCAGCGAGTAAGAAAACGCGACTTGTCTAAGTTTGAGATAAGAGGCATCAAAAATGGAAGAAGCCTCATTCACACGGTTGTAAGTCTGTCCGTAGTAATCAGCGGCAGAAATGGTAACGGTATTTGGCGTGTATTTTGGATCTCCCGGAGTGCCGGTATTTGTAACGCCATCGCCAATAATTCCAGACTCTCTACCCGGAAGCGTAGACGCTAATATGCCTGATGTACTACCCAGGGAGAAAGTCCGCGAAAGAAACACACCTCCCTGGCGCCAGTCCCATAAAAAGTCGAGATTGAAATTTTTATAAGAAAGTTCGTTACCAAATCCGAGGATGAAATCGGGATTGTAGTTTCCGAGGTTACGCAGCACAGGATCTCTTACGGGAAAGCCTTTTGAGTCGTACACTGTTTTACCATTCACTTCTTTGAATCCGGTACCATATATATCTCCGACCCTTCCATTATTTTGTGAGGAAGCAATAAAAAACACGCTATTATCCGAGCTGATATATACGCTCGCAAAACCGGTAACATATTGATCTACACCAGCAGGCAGGGCGAGTACACGGCTTCTGTTGTGAGAAAAATTTACATAGCTGGCCCATTTGAAGGAGGATGTAAGCACGGGCACGGCTTTCAGCATCACCTCAACTCCCCTGCTTTGAACTTTACCACCATTTACCAGCCGGCTCTCATAACCGCTGGAGGTAGAAGTTGGCAGGTTGATGATTTGATCTGCGTTAGTATTTTGATACACAGTAACGTCAACCCCCAGACGATCATGCAAAAAATAAACTTCCAAGCCTGCTTCAATTGCCTGTAACTTCTCAGGAGTCAATGCAGGATTGAGTAACCTGCTGCGATTGGTGAGGAGTGGCGTAGATCCATAGTTTTGATTGAAGGCAAACGTATTATTGAGCTGGTATGGATCTGCATCGCTTCCAACTTTTGCATAGCTCAAACGAAGTTTTGAGTAACTAATGGCATCGGGCATACTGATTGCCCCGGACAGCACAAGAGACAAAGCAGCCGAATAATACGCATATGAATTTTGCGAAGGTGGCAATGCACTTGACCAATCGTTTCTGAAAGTTAAATCCGCAAAAAGAAATTGCTTATAAGAAAAATTGCCAAAAGCATATAAACTATTGATGCGTTTCTCAGCAAACTCTTCGGTAGAAACCAACGGAATTTTAGAGTTACCAAAATTGTATATACCCGGCACCGAAAGTTGATTCGCTACCGTGCTGGTGTAGTTTTGCTTTAAGCTAAGTACGTTTCCACCCCCCAAGATTGTAAGGTCCCAATCTTCATTGATAGGCGTTGAGTATGTAAGCAAAGCATCCGTATTGATTTCCCGGTAATCAATTTCATCTTCGCGGTAAGCGCCGTTGGCAAATCGCTTTGTGCTGAAAGCTCTTTTGGAGCGCCGCAGATCGTGATGATAATCCATGCCCGATCGTACACGAAGGCTCAACTTATCACAAATATTATAAGTCACTGAGGCATTGCCGATCAGCCTGTTTTTGTCGAAACCATTTGTGTTCTCATACGCCTGGAAATAGGGATTATCTAACCAGAGATAGTTTGAATTGAATTGGTTGAAACCCGTCCTCCCTGCTTGCCAATAATCACGCAGATCTTTCGTATCAACCTGTCTGCCCGTCCAGTTAAATGTGTACATCGGATTTTCGCTACCGTATCCCAGGGGTGGCCGGTTGGCACTCGCTACATTCATGTAGTTGAGAAATCCTCTCACCGATATTTTTTTATCAATCCTGCTCAACCCCGAAAAAGCAAAACTGTTTCTCTTAAGGTCTGTATTAGGCATAATTCCCTTGTTGTCAAGATTCGTATAAGAGAGTCGCAAATTGGAGTTTTCATTGCCGGCATTGAAAGCCACATTATTTATATAGGTCTGGCCGGTTTGATAAAAGTTTTTCAGATTGTCCGGGTGGGGAAGGAAAGGCGTCGGTTCAATAGGATTTCCATTTCTTGCAATCACATCCCCACCCCGCACTTCATTCCCATTCGCATCGGCAGACGGTCCGTTAAATTGCGCAACCAGGCTTCCATCCATTCGCGGCCCGAAGCTGGTAAGTCCGCCATCGTTCACGCCTGCCCCAAGGCCATTCTCGAAGGAAAATTTTCCACCGGCTCCTGCACCATACTCATTTTGATATTTCGGTAGAACAAGCGGATTTTCAAAGGTGGCAGAACTATTGAAACTGATCCCTCTTCCCTTTTTCTCAGAACCATATTAGGTAGTGATGACCACTACGCCCGAAGCAGCCCTGCTACCGT
>JBBQSI010000111.1:0-8937 GCA_038213975.1 Chitinophagales bacterium | reverse complement strand
ATAAACAACCCCGATGCTATGGTAGCTTGTAAAGAACGAATTGGCCCGCCCATTTTATCTTTCAGGGATATTAACACAGGAATAGATCCAAGAATATCAATCACCGCAAACAAAGTGAAAGTAATAGTGAGTGTTTCCTTGCTGGAAATATTTCCGAAATCAGCCATGACGGTTTTTTACGCCGGTAAAAATAAGCAAAGCGAAACCTACAGCTTCAACTGCGCACCCAGCATCACGTTAAATCCTTTTGTGGTGAAGCCACGCGTCATGAAATATTGCTGACCGGTAATGTTTTGCAGATCGGCAAACAAGCTGAGATATTTACACAACGTGTACCTGCTGTAAAAATCAATCTTGTAATATCCTTTCAATTCATATGGCGCATCCTGGTAACGAGGTTCAAAGGATTTGCTTACGCTTTTAAGGTGTGCAGAAAAGTAGAGTGCCTCAAGGGGCTGAAAGCGAACGGAGATATTCACGTTATGCCTGGGACGTTTGTAAAGATTAAAGTAAGAACTATCCTTCCCATTTTCTGAAGTGGTGACCTGGCCGTCTGCAAATGTATAGTTCACGTTCAGGGAAATTTTATTGGTGACTCGAAATGCAGCCTCAGCCTCCACGCCATATGCAGCTTGCTTATCGGCATTCACGTAGTTGCTGGCATAAGTTATTGGGTCAGAAAAGAAAATAATGATGTCCTTACCATCTCGCCTAAACGCCGTAACGCGAAGGTTTGTCGAATTTTTCAAGTACTGGACGCCCGCTTCCAGGCTCGTGGTGGTTTCTGGCTTCAAATCCCTGTTGCCATATTCTGAATAAAGTTGGTAGAGCGACGGCACGCGATATCCTGAGGATACATTCGCATACAGCTTTAGTGATTGGGATAAAAGAAAAAACGGGTTTAATGTATATGTTGCATTCGTACCATACAAGTTGTGAAAATTCAACCGGCCACCCGCCTCCATATTGAAGCCTTTCGCCTGGTGAAAATAAAGCGAACCGTAAAGGCTGAGTTGCCTTGTGATGGCACTATCATCTGAGATGGGAGTTGCAGGAAATCCATAATCCGGGAGATAAATATATTCCTGTGATGTTTTATTAAGCCTTGCATCCGCGCCGGCGAGGAGCTCAATTTTTTCGCCCAATTTGAATTTTGTGTAAGCTTCAGCGAATTGCGACTGGCCTTTGTAACGCCCTTTTTGAAATTGAGAAAAGCCGCCAACGTCAGTCGAGTCATCTTCAAACCGGCGGTCAAAAATATTGTAGTTGTAATTCAGATGTAATGACAACGCACTTGTTTTCACTTCTCCACGCACACCTGTCACCAGGTTTTGATTGTGATAGGTAAAGTCTTTATCGTCGGTAAATGGCCCGGCGTCAATGTCGGCGTGGTTGTCATTATATTTTGCATAAAAGCTCAACCGGGTATTCCTAATTTTATTGAAGCCATAATCAAATTGCACGACATCCTGCTGAAATCCGTCTTTATCAAAACCTGTCTTGCCGGTAGAGTCATAGGCCGAGGAAATTCCCGCTGTCGACACCCGGCTGTAAGCCGCATAATACGTTTGTCCCTTACCGTTATCACCACTGAATGCGACGTTTCCTTTGAAAGTTTCATAGCTGCCCCCCGCCGCTTCCAGTGAAAAATTCAGCGGCTTGCCGTCCCCTTTTTTGGTTATGATATTGATTACCCCGGAAACCGCATCACTACCGTACAAAGTAGATTGGGCTCCTTTCAAAATTTCAATACGCTCAATGTTTGCGAGTGAAAAGTTATTGAGGTCAAATTCACTCGTAATGCCAGACGCATCGTATAATGGAACACCATCTAATAGGATCAGCGTGTTGGCGGAGGAAGCGCCTCTCAAATAAATTGTTTGATTAGTCCCGGCCGCATTGTCTGCTCCGTTTACCACAAGCCCCGTTTGTTCATTCAGTAACTCTGCAATCGATTTGCCATAGCTCTTTTCGATCAGTTCCCGAGGGATGATGTTTACGACTTTACCGGTCTCGTTTTGTTTTTGCTCAAACTTGTTAGGCGTTACGATCACTTCGTCCAGCATCCGAAGAGAAGAGTCTGTAGGCAAAATGTTTTGTGCCGAAACAGATTGGCTAACTAAAAGAACAGCCGCAAGAAAAATTTTTCCTTTCATGTAGAAAATTTTGTGACTGCCTCCGGAAATATGGAATGAATATAAAAGACGAATCTTTTACATTCCTGCCTTTCACCCGAAAGCTATGAATGCTTGCCGCTTATCGCAGCTTATACTTTCAGCGGCAGGTCTTCTGGCTCTACGTTTACTTCACCTTCCCGTTCTGATAAAGAACAGTGGTATGCTTGAAATTACCCCGCACATGCGGGGCCGTATTACAGCTACGGGGATAGCGCCGGACTTACACCGGCTTCCCTTTTAATCTTTTCCCCCCGCAAGACGGGGGGTTAAAGAACCATCTGTGGTGCAAATGTATTCCCTCGAAATTGTAAAAAACAAAAATATTTTTTAGATAAAAAGCGTATGAATCTTTTTTTTAGGCTACACCTTCCCGTTAGCCTAGTAGCGGAATTTCAATTTAATGCCGGCGTAGAAGTTTCTGCGTGCCGCCACATTGTAATACCTGCCATTGGCTGCATTTATGTCGTTACCAAGACTATAGGTTTCATCTAACAGATTATCAGCCCCGGCAAAGACTTCAACCCCTGTTTTGCCTGGTCGTGTACACAGGTAGCCTACCCTGCCACCCAGCAGATCATAAGGGGAGGCCTCCGCAGAATTGGCATCATTTAAAAAAATTGCGCTGCTGTGGAAGTAAGTGGCATTGAGGTATAGTCCCGGGCGGGTATAGAGGTCAGCCGTAATCACACCAGTATTCCTGGCAACTCCCGGCAGTACTTTTCCGGAAAAGTCATCCGCACCCCTTTTGAAGCTTTTATAATGGAAATCATTTAACGTCAGCGAGACCGCACTTTTCAGCAGTGTAATAAATTGATTGGTATTTCTGACCAGGTAATATTCCGCACTTGCTTCAATGCCTTGTTGCGTTGCGGACCCTGCGTTTTCAAAAAAGTCAGCACCGCCTGCGTCCCTGCGCTGGACAATAGCGTTTTGCAGGCGAAACAAAAATGCATTGACATTTACCAACAAGCGATTATTCAGCCAATTGCTTTTGAAGCCTGCTTCGTAATTCCAGCCGGTCTCAGCTTGAAGTGTTTTGTTCAGAATGTTGGCAGATGGCAATACTTCACCTGCCGTGGGTGCCGAGAAGCCACGTGATACGGTCGCATAAACTGACTGTGTACTCAGCTTACGTAGTACTGAAAGGCGGGGCATCCATTCATTTTTAAATGCCCTGCTAAACTCCTGCGAGGGCACGTTTGAAAGTCGCCTGAAATCTAATGAAAGCCTGTTGATACTAACGCCTGAAGTGATGACCCAATTTTCCAGATTGGCTGTACCCTGCAGGAAAATAAACCCCTGTGAATTGTATATCTCATCATCGGTTTGCAGTGAATCAGGCTCACCATTTTTATTACCATAAATTCTTTGCGTGTTGAAGCTCTGTTGATATTCGGCTCCTCCATTCACTGTATATACATTTGAGTTCACCTTTTTTTCATACGTAAAAACTGAGCGTCCGCCAAAATGAGGTTCCGAAGTACGCCCATAATTTCTTACTGTAGGATTTCGCAACTGTGAGTATGCACCGTACAAAGCAGTCTCATTGCTCCAATGATCAGTGATTTGATTGACCGAGTTCACTCCTGCTAAAAAAGTCTTTTGATAAATAGCGGCTTTTGCTTCAGCCGAACCGGGAAAGGGGCCGGCGGCTGGTCTTGCCGCTTTGGGATTCGCTTGAAATTCTTTTAACGTAAGCCCACCCGGCGTTTGATAGTAAAGGTCTGCGTACAAAAAATGCGTCTGAATTTTAAAACCTTCCTTATTGATGATCGTGCCATCCCAGGTTGCAACGTCGCGGCGCATATTTGTATGGTCGCGGTAGCCATCACTTTCAAGGTGTTGAAACGAGATCGTACTGTTGGCAATCTCGTTTCCAAACGATCCACTCGCATGAAGATTTTGCAGGCCAAAGCTTCCCGTCGTATAATCCATTTGCAAGCTTCGCTTAAAATTTGCCGGCTGAGATTGCAAGAGCAATACGCCACCCGTGCCTGCCCCGTAGAGACTGCTGCCAGGTCCGCGGATGATTTCCAAAGAATAAATGTTATAAAATCCCAATTGGTTTAGGTAAGTATTGCCACCAGGGTCTGTATACGGAATGCCGTTGTAATACACTTTCACATTTCTCACGCCAAAGGGTGCACGCAGTGAACTCCCGCGAATGCTCAGCCGGTAACTGCCTGGCGAACGTTCTTCCATTCTTACACCAGGCGTGTTATTCAGCGCGGGCAGAATAGTTGCCTGCCCATACCTGTCAAGTGCTGTATTAGAGATGACACTCACCGGCGCTCCTATTTCTTTTAACTTCAGGTTACTGTTAAAAGCATCTACCACCACTTCCGGCAGGGCAAGCGTATCAGCGATATTTGTTTGGGCTTTACAAATAAATGAAGTGAAAAGCACCGCAAGTAAAAGAGTAAAAAATTTCATAGTTGGCAGACCTAGGTTGCAAATGTAGCTTCAAATAAATATTTATCTTTCTCCCATGAAGTCTTTGCGGCAGCTTACCCTTTTCGATACTACAATTATCATGGTAAGTTTCGTTATCGGCATGGGTATTTTCCGTACACCGGTTAATGTTGCCCAGGCTGTTACCAGTCCCGCCATGTTCTTCGGTGCCTGGATAGCCGGGGGGATTGTAGCTTTGTGTGGTGCCCTCACGTATGCTGAAATCGGTAGCCGCTTACCTGTTACCGGTGGCTATTACAAAGTATTCGCTTACGCTTATCATCCCTCAATCGCCTTCGCTGTCAACTGCATTATTCTCGTTTCCAATGCGGCCTCTCTCGCTGCAGTAGCCCTTGTTGGCGGCGAATATATTACTGGCGTTTTGTTACCACTTCTGCAAAAAAACAGCGGCGTGAATTCATTCTCAAAAGTGTATGTGCAAACGGTGCAGGTTACCATTGCCATTGGTGCCATCGTAATTTTTTATGGGGTTGGATTATTCGGTTTGAAGATGAGCGCCCGGGCGCAGAATATACTTATGCTGGTAAAGATTACGATGGTACTCCTCCTGATCAGTCCGCTGTTTTTCTCAACAGGCACTGCCACAGTGCTCCCACACATTACCGGCCCGGCGAGCCCGATATTATCAGAATATCTAAAAGCCTTTGGTACGGGGTTGGTCGCGGTAAGCTTTACCTATGGCGGCTATCAGCAGACCATCAATTTTGGAGAGGAGGTTCATAATCCCTGCAAAACTGTGCCGCGGGCAATCTTCATGGGCATCATAATCATACTTGTTTTGTACCTCGCGATCAATTACGCCTATGTGAAAGTGATCGGTTTTGAAGAATTAAAAACTTCAAAAAATATTGCGGCGATCATGGCCGGGAAGATATTCGGCATAAATGCGGAGAGAATTTTATCAGTGCTTCTGTTCATGAGTGTGCTGGGTTATGTAAATATTCTGTTGATGAGTAACCCGCGGGTAATGGCCGCGATGAGCTATGATAAAATTTTACCTGATGCCTTCGGCAAAAGGCATCCGGTGACGGGCGTGCTTACATCTTCCCTCACCGCATTCGCCGTCATTTGTGTTATAATTATTTTTTGGGCCAAAGAGTTTGATACCATTTTAAGTTTTACAATTTTCCTCGATTGTTTTGGGATGGTATTTTCTGCCGGCAGCATTTTTAAGATCAGGAAACATACTGCTCACCTTCCGAAGGACAGTATATATTCCATGAAACTGTTCCCTTTGCTGCCGCTGGTTTTTATGGCCGCTTATACTTTTGTTGGTATCAGCATTTTCGTAACAGAAACAAAGACCTCGCTGGTCGCGCTGGGCGTTTTAGCAGTTTTTATAATAATATACTTCCTTATTGCCGGTAAAAATTCGGAGAAACAAGCTTCTAACGGGCTATGACAAACGAAGAAACATCTTTCATCATTAATGAACTGGGAGAAGACAGGGAAAATTATTTTAATGCCGTAGCGCCGCCGATCATCCAGACCAGCAACTTCTCTTTCAAAAAAGTGGAAGAACTGCACAAAGCATTTAAAGATGAGTACAGCACTTTTCTTTACAGCCGCGGACTGAATCCCACTGTTTCAATTTTGACGAAAAAACTCGCGGCCCTGGACAACGCAGAAGATTGCCTGGCTTTCAACAGCGGGGCCGCCGCTATTTTCTCCGCCGTGATGGGAAATGTAAAATCAGGTGATCACATCATTTCCGTTAGAAAGCCTTATTCATGGGCGCAACATCTGTTTAATAAAATTCTACCGCGCTATGGCATCTCTACTTCTTATGTCGATGGACGGGATGTGAAAAATTTTGAGGAAGCAATTACCCCAGCAACGAGAATTATTTACCTGGAAACTCCCAATAGCTGGACATTTGATCTGCAGGATTTGACCGCTGTGAGTGCTATCGCAAAGCAACATGGCATTCTTACAATTTGTGATAATAGTTATTGCACTCCGCTGTACCAGCGTCCAATTGAATATGGGATTGATCTAACGCTGCAGAGCGCCACTAAGTACATCGGTGGCCACAGCGACGTAGTTGCCGGGGTGCTAAGTGGCAAGAGAAATATGATCGAGAAAATTTTCAATAACGAGTTCAATACCGCGGGTAATGGTATTTCACCCTTTAATGCCTGGCTCCTATTGCGGGGACTCCGTACTTTGCCGGCGCGGCTGGAACGGATTACCAGCACGACGAATACTGTAATTAATTTTTTGCAGGACCATCCTGCTGTAGAACAAATATTATTTCCTTTTCATTCTTCATTTACACAGTTGGACCTGGCGAAAAAGCAAATGAGTGGCGCTTGCGGATTATTTTCTCTTGTACTGAACATAAATACTTACGAACAAGCCGTGACATTTGCAGAATCACTTAGGCACATACTCATGGCCGTTAGTTGGGGAGGACACGAGTCTTTGGTTATTCCGGGGTGCGCAGCTATAGATCCGCAGGATTTTGATAAAAATAATATTGATCACCGGATGGTGCGCCTTTATATAGGACTGGAAGACGCTGACTATTTGATAAGTGATCTCGGGCAGGCGCTTGGAAAGATAACCTGACCCCCGCCATAAATGTTCATTTTCAATCCGCATCAAAGATTGTATTTTGTTACTTTTGCCAGATGTGTAGGAAACTCTGCTTATTTGCTGTATTCGCAGGAATATTGATGACCACCCGTGCGCAGGATAAATGGAGTTTGCAGCGATGTGTGCAATATGCGTTAGACAGCAACCTAAATATTAAACAACAGGAAGTGCAGGCCGACCTGGCCGCCGTAACCTACAAACAAAGCAGGCTCTCTCAGATCCCCTCCCTGAACTTGAGCAATAATGAAGGATATCGTTTCGGCCGATCGCAGAATCCATCAACAGGTATTTTGGAAAGCCAAAACTTCTTCCAGGTAGGTTTGAATCTTCAATCAAGTGTAGACATATTTAATTTTTTCTCGAAAAAGAATACCATCGCAGCTAATGAATGGTCGCTGCTGGCAGCGAAGGCCGCAACGGATAAACTCAAGAACGACATTGCGTTGACAGTGGCAAATGCTTACCTGCAGGTACTGCTGGCCAGGGAACAGGAAGAGATTGCGGCCGTGCAAATACAGCAAACAGCAGCGCAGCTCGGCATTGTGCAAAAGCAGGTAAATGCTGGTGCCCTGCCAGAACTGAATGCCGTAGAATTGGAGGCACAGCTCGCAAATGACAGTGCAAATTATATTTCAAGCAGGGGAAGCGTGGACCAGGCAAAATATAATCTGAAGGCCCACATGAACCTCGATGCAAGCAGGCCTTTTGAAATAGAGGAACCACCGGCAGAGAAGATACCGTTAGAGCCTTTGGAAGCCCTTCAGCCGGAGCTGGTGTATGCTATGGCGCTTGCAAATCTTCCGCAGCAACAGGTGAATGATTATAACCTGAAAGCCGCACGGAGCAATTCCCTGGCTGCGAAGGGTTATTTGTATCCAACTGTTTCTGCTTATGGAGGCCTGGGGACAAACTATGGATACTTTCGCTCACCCATATATGACCAGGTGTTGACCGGCTATCAAACAAGCGGATTGATTGTGAGCGACGGCATGGGAGGTTTTATGGATGTGCAGCGGCCGATGTTTACAAATGGTGGGCAGAAGGGATATATCACTTCGGATCCAATAGGTACGCAGTTCAGCAATAATTTTGGCCAGCAGATCGGGATCAGCCTTTCCGTACCCATCTTCAATGCCTGGCAGGCAAAAGCAGGCTATGAGCGTTCCAAACTAAATATCAGGAGTCTTGAATACCAGCAGCGCCTCGACAATGCCACATTAAAACAGGACATTTACCAGGCTTACAACGCCGCCATAGTAGCATTGGAAAAGTTCAATTCTTCCGGGAAATCAGTGGAGGCAGCCCAGCGGACTTATGATTTAGCACTGAAGCGTTTCAATGTGGGGATGCTGGGAACGTTTGAATTAGTGACGGATCAGAACAATTTGTTCCGGGCCAAATTACAGTATGTACTCAATCAGTTTGACTTTGTTTTCAAAATGAAAGTGCTGGAATTTTACAAAGGCCAGGGAATAAAATTGTAAACATTTTTACATAGGGAAACAGCAATATCATGAGTAAAAAATTAAAATGGATAATAGGCATTCTGCTGCTGGTGATCATACTGATGCTGGTGCTGAAGAAAGCCGGCGTACTGGGTAAAGAAGAAGGAACAAAGGTGACGGCAGAAAAGGCAAATACCCGAACAATCATTGAAACAGTAAACGCAAGTGGTAAAGTGTACCCGGAA
>JBBQSI010000110.1:0-8978 GCA_038213975.1 Chitinophagales bacterium | reverse complement strand
CTAAAAAATCAGAAGCGGAGGAACTGGATTCAGCCGACATTTCCGGCAGAGATCTTATCTACCAGGATGCCGATAAGATGATCAAGGAACGTGATAAAGAAATTGAGAAAATCCTCCTGGAAATATTGCCTGAGGCCTTTGCGGTGATGAAAGAAACTGCCAGGAGATTTAAGGAGAATGAAGAGCTTGTCTCCACCGCGACGCAACTTGACCTCGACCTGAGTATCTTAAAAAAATATATCACTATTGTGCCATCTTCTAACGGTGAACCTGACAAGGCGGTTTATCAAAATAAATGGCCCGCAGGCGGTGGTGAGATCACCTGGAACATGGTACACTATGATGTACAGTTGATTGGAGGAATTGTACTTCACCAGGGAAAAATTGCTGAGATGGCGACGGGTGAGGGTAAAACGCTTGTTTCAACGCTGCCGGCATATCTCAATGCGTTGGCGGGAGAAGGTGTTCATATCGTGACGGTAAATGATTACCTCGCTAAAAGAGACAGCGAATGGAACGGCACCCTTTTCGAATGGCTTGGACTAACTGTAGACTGTATAGACAAGCATGAGCCTAATAGCGAGAACAGGAGAAAGGCTTATAACCGGGATATTGTTTATGGTACGAATAATGAATTTGGTTTCGACTACCTGCGTGACAATATGGTGCACTCTCCCGATGAAATGGTGCAAAGGAAACATCACTTCGCTATGGTGGATGAGGTGGATAGTGTATTGATCGATGATGCACGTACGCCACTCATTATTTCCGGCCCTATTCCCAAGGGAGATCAGCAGGAATTTGATCAAATGAAGCCCAGGGTGGAGAGAATTGTTGAAGCGCAACGGAAAATAACCAACGGCTTTCTTATTGATGCAAAGAAAAAAATTGCCGAAGGGAATGATGATCCCAAAGATGGCGGACTGGCCTTGTTCAGGGCACATCGGGGCTTACCGAAGAATACTGCGCTCATCAAATACCTGAGTGAGCCTGGTATGAGAGTGAAGTTGCAAAAAACGGAAAACTTTTATCTCGCCGATCAGCAGAAGAACATGCACAAAGTAGACGAAGAATTGCTTTTTCACATTGACGAGAAGAACAACCAGGTAGAACTAACGGACAAGGGTATTGGTTTTATCACTAAATCCGGTGAAGATGCAGAATTCTTCATCCTGCCGGATATCGGCGTTAAGCTTTCTGAAATTGAAAAAAGTGACCTGGAGGCGGAAGACAAGCTGCATCAAAAGGAAGCGTTGCTAAATGACTATTCCATAAAAGCGGAAAGAATCCATACCGTGCAGCAACTGCTCAAGGCTTATACCTTGTTTGAAAATGATGTGGAGTATGTGGTCATCGAAGGCCAGGTAAAGATTGTAGATGAGCAGACTGGTCGTATCATGGAAGGTCGGCGTTATTCCGACGGCCTGCACCAGGCAATAGAAGCCAAGGAAAATGTGAAGATTGAAAGTGCTACGCAAACCTATGCGACTATTACACTGCAGAATTTCTTCCGGATGTATCACAAATTGGCGGGTATGACAGGTACCGCTGAAACCGAAGCGGCAGAATTTTGGGATATCTATAAGCTCGACGTGGTTTCCATTCCGACCAACGTACCGGTGGTGAGAAAGGATACGCAGGATCTTGTTTATAAAACAAAGCGTGAAAAACTTAAGGCAGTTATAGAAGATGTGGAGAAAATGCGTGATGCGGGCCGGCCGGTCTTGGTAGGTACTACTTCGGTAGAAGTAAGTGAACTCCTTAGCCGGATGATGAAGCAAAAAGGTGTTGCCCATAATGTGTTAAACGCCAAGCAGCACGCACGTGAGGCGCAGGTGGTTGCAGAAGCAGGTTTGCCCGGCAATATCACCATTGCGACAAACATGGCCGGCCGTGGTACAGATATTAAACTGGGGCCCGGCGTGAAAGAAGCCGGTGGCCTGGCGATCTTCGGCACAGAACGCCATGAAAGTCGTCGCGTAGACAGGCAGTTGCGCGGTCGTGCCGGACGGCAGGGTGATCCGGGTACCTCCCAGTTTTTCGTATCACTCGAAGATGACTTGATGCGTATGTTCGGCAGTGAGCGGATTGCGTCGCTGATGGACAGGATGGGTTACAAAGAGGGCGAGGTGATCCAGCATAGCATGATCTCGAAAAGCATTGAGCGGGCTCAGAAGAAAGTGGAGGAGAATAACTTCGGCATCAGGAAAAGGTTACTTGAGTATGATGACGTGATGAACAAACAACGTACAGTAATTTATGGACGTCGTAACCATGCCTTGTTTGGAGAACGGTTGGCGCTCGATCTTGATAATGCTTTCTATTCCGTAGCAGAAGGAATTGTAAACTCCTTCAAGGAGATCAGTGACCATGATGAGTTTAAGCTTGCAGTAATAGTAAATTTTGGCATTGACACTTCTGTCACTTCAGAAGAACTGGAAAAAGATGATGTGACTTCGCTTTCACATAAATTATACTACGAAGCCAAAGATCATTACAACCAGAAAAATAAAACACTTGTTGAGCAAACACTTCCTGTTATCAAAAATATCAGGTTGGAAAAATCAGCTAACATTGAAAATGTAGCTGTTCCGTTTACAGATGGAAAGAAAGCAATGCAGGCAATTGCTAACCTTGATAAGACCATTGCCACGAATGGTGCTGAATTGTCTAATGCGCTCGAAAGAAGTATCACCCTCGCCCTGATAGATGATTCATGGAAAGAGCATCTACGGTCAATGGATGACCTGCGCCACAGCATCCAGACTACAGCCCACATGGAGCAGAAAGATCCGCTCGTGATTTATAAGATCGAGGCTTTCAATGCCTTCCGCCAAATGACTGAAGCGGTAAATAAAGACATTGTGAGCTTCCTGTCGCATTGCCAGATACCAGTAGCACCCGGACCGGACAATCGCATACACGAAGAGCGCAAACGCCGCACGGACATGAGCAAAATGAGGCAACGCAAAGAAGAGTTTGCCGGCGCTGTAGCCGGGGGAGGGGGAGGCCCGGAATATATGAGCCAGGAAAATGACTACATAGATCCTTCTGAGGCTGCTAAGTCGGAACCTGTGAAAGCTGCTCCAAAGATCGGGCGAAACGAACCATGCCCATGCGGCAGCGGCAAGAAATACAAGCAATGTCATGGAAAAGACGTTTAGCTCGTACATCGATCATACACTCCTGAAACCCACCATGCTGGTGTCAGAGGTTGAAAAACTCTGCGATGAAGCAAAAGCCTGTCGCTTTAAGGCGGTTTGTGTGCCACCCTTGTTTATCAAGACTGCCTGCAAGTTTTTATCAGGTACAGATATCTGCATTGCTACTGTTATCGGTTTTCCTTTTGGTTATTCGGCAATTGAAGCTAAGGTTGCCGAGACGGTGTTGGCCATTGTGGACGGCGCCGACGAATTGGACATCGTAATAAACCTTGCCGCATTAAAGAATAACGATTGGCAATACCTGGCAAGCGAGCTCAATGCCATTTTACCTGTCATCCAAAACCGGGAAAAGATCATCAAGGTTATTATCGAAAGCGGTGTACTGACAGAAGATGAAATCATTAAGTGCTGTGATTTATATGGCGCTGCAGGCGTAGACTTTCTTAAAACCTCTACCGGTTATGCTGAAAAAGGCGCAGCAGTAGCTGACGTCGTATTAATGCGCAAACATTTAAATGAAGCTGTGCGAATCAAAGCAAGCGGAGGAATTTCCACTTATGGGTTTGCCAGGGAACTTATAGCTGCAGGTGCTGACAGGCTGGGTTGCAGCAAAAGCGTACACATCATGGAGGAATGGAAAAATTTTAACGCGATCGCCAATTAAGTCCCCCAACTGCTTAGCATCTTTTTAATATTAATGGTATTATTTTTGACCAATTCTGACGCCGGTATGAAACCAACTTTTCTTTTACTCCTCTTTTTTTTAGCCGCCACGGCTCTTTTTGCTCAGCAACCGGATACTGCGACCGGTAAAATGATTGTGCACAGCGACTACCGGCTCCAGGTTTTAGGAAAAAGAATATCTGATATCAATACCAGCATTTTGAAATCACAGGCCCGTACTGCCGAAGGCTACCGCCTGATGATATTGAATACTAACGACAGGGCCTATGCGCTAAAAGTCCGGTCGGACCTGTTACAGCGGTATCCTGACCAAAAGCCATACATGTGGTATTCCAATCCATATATAAAGCTCAAATTTGGCAACTTCAAGACCAGAGAGGAAGCTGACAGTTACAGAAAAGAGATCAGTCAAATGCTCGATGGCGCCTCCATTTATCTCCTTTCAGAAACAATTGAAGTGAAGCCTGATAAGGATTTCGATCCCGACGAATTATACAGGTGATTTGTTTTCATTGTGGCCTGTCTTCTTACCAGAGTTCCTTGCTGAAACTCTTTTTACATTTACAGCCTTACATTTTTATCATGAACAAGAACTTATGTTGAAAGAAAAAATAAGGCAACTCTCGCTGGAATACGCTGATGAATTAAAAGATATCCGCCATCACTTGCATGCGAACCCGGAACTCAGCTTTAAGGAATATGAAACTGCAGCGTTTGTTTCCGATAGGTTGGAAGCACTCGGTATTAAGTTTAATCGTCTTTCCGAAACCGGTGTGGTAGGCGTAATAGAGGGAAAAGATCCTGCTTCCCGCGTAGTGGCGCTGCGGGCCGATATGGATGCCCTGCCAATTGTGGAATTAAATGACGTTGATTATAGATCGAAAAATGAAGGGGTAATGCACGCTTGTGGCCACGATGTACACACTACTTGTTTGTTAGGAGCAGCCAAAATACTTTCATCGCTGAAAGACGAGTGGACCGGAACCGCCAAACTTATCTTTCAACCCGGCGAAGAGAAAAACCCCGGCGGCGCAAGTTTGTTGATAAAAGACGGGGTGTTAGAGGGACCGGCTCCGGAATCTATATATGGGCTTCATGTACATCCGGGCCTCGAGGTTGGGAAATTTAGTTTTCGCGGCGGCATGGTGATGGCGAGCGCTGATGAAATTTACATTACGATAAGTGGCAAAGGCGGCCATGCTGCAGCACCACATTTTACGTCAGACACTATCCTGGCAGCTTCCCAGTTGGTTGTAGCCTTGCAGCAGGTCATCAGCCGGCAAAATGATCCCTTTAACCCATCTGTCCTTTCTATCACTTCAATACAGGGTGGCAACACCACCAACGTAATTCCATCAGAAGTGAAGCTGATCGGCACTTTCAGAGCCATGAATGAAGACTGGAGGTTTAAGGCGCACAAGCTCATTCAGAACGTTTGTGATCACATTGCCGGTATCACGGGTGCTGACATCCACCTGCATATCGATGTGGGCTACCCCTTCCTGCTGAACAACCACGAACTAACGGATATCGCTAAACGCAAAGCCATTGAGTTTGCCGGCGAGGAAAATGTGTTGGAAACGGAAATGCGTATGGCTGCAGAAGATTTTGCCTTTTATTCTCATAAAATACCTGCCTGTTTTTTCCGGCTGGGGGTTATGAATAAAGCGAAAAAAATTACCGCCGGCGTACACACGCCTTATTTCAATATTGATGAAGAAGCGATAAGTCTCGGCGCAGCAATGATGGCCTGGCTGGCAGCTGACGCAGGATAGAAATCAATCTTGGCGTTATGCCTATCTTTACCCATCCTTATATAAAACAGCCTTAGCAGCGAAGCTATCAGAGCTCAACATATCTTATGCAAATAAATCTTCGAAAACAGGAGGCACTGGATTATCATTCAAAGGGCCGCCCTGGCAAAATAGAAGTAATACCGACAAAAGCTACAAAAACCCAGCGCGACCTATCCTTGGCTTACTCACCAGGCGTTGCAGTTCCCTGCCTCGAGATAAAAGACAATCCTGAAACAGTTTACCAATACACCGCCAAAGGCAACCTGGTTGGCGTTATCAGCAACGGTACAGCCGTACTTGGCCTCGGGGACATTGGCCCGGCCGCGGGTAAGCCAGTCATGGAAGGTAAGGGAGTATTGTTTAAGATATTTGCTGATATTGATGTTTTTGACATTGAAATCGACGAAAAGGATCCCGTCAAATTCGTTGAAATCGTTGCGGCCCTTGAGCCCACTTTCGGAGGTATCAACCTGGAAGACATCAAGGCCCCGGAGTGTTTCTATATAGAACGCGAGCTGCGGAAGAGGCTGAAGATCCCTGTAATGCACGATGACCAGCACGGTACCGCTATCATCAGTGCTGCAGCCCTCCTAAATGCATTGGAGCTGCAACGTAAAAAAATCGAGAAGGTAAAATTTGTGGTAAACGGAGCTGGCGCCGCCGCCATGGCCTGCGTTCAATTATATGTTGCCGTGGGGGCAAAGCCTTCTAATTTTATTATGTTCGATCGCAAAGGAGTCATTCATGCCGGACGTGAAGGAATGGAAGAGAACAAGGCGAATTTCGCCACTGTTAAAGATCCGAACCTGACCCTTGAAGAAGCCATGAAAAATGCCGACGTTTTCATTGGTCTGAGTGTGGGAAATGTGGTTACGCAGGATATGGTGAAAAGTATGGCGAGGCATCCGATTGTATTTGCCATGGCAAACCCTGATCCTGAAATCACCTATGACCTGGCAACTGGCGCGAGAAAAGATGTGATCATGGCCACCGGTCGAAGTGATTTTCCAAACCAGGTAAATAACGTCCTTGGTTTTCCATACATTTTTCGTGGTGCCCTGGACGTGAGAGCCACCACGATCAATGAAGAAATGAAACTCGCAGCCGTAAAGGCCCTGGCAGAGTTGGCAAAACTGCCGGTGCCGGATATTGTCACCATGGCTTATAACGAGAAGAGCATTGTATTTGGCCCGACCTACATCATTCCCAAACCTTTAGATGACAGGTTGCTCTCAACCGTGGCGCCGGCTGTAGCAAAGGCGGCCATTGATAGTGGTGTTGCCCGCACGCCAATCACTGACTGGAATGCATATACGGTAGAGCTAAATAAACGCCTTGGTATAGATAATCAATTGCTCCGTGTAATTGGCAACAAGGCACGTAAGAATCCAAAGCGGGTCGTGTTTGCGGAAGCGGAAAATCAAAAAATATTAAAGACGGCGCAACTTGTACTCGACGAAGGAGTAGCCTTTCCCATCCTGTTAGGTGATCCGCAAAAAATTCAGACAATTGCCGAAGACAATGGTATTGAACTGGAAGGGATGAAGATTATTGACCCGAAAGGAGAAGAATCTGTTGAGCGAAGGGCAAATTTTTCAGAAATATTTTTCAAAAAAAGACAGCGGAAAGGATTTAATTTTTATGAAGCTAAGAAGATCATGAAGGACCGCCTTTACTTCGGTGCCATGATGGTGGAGACGGGCGAAGCTGACGCCATGATATCCGGTTTATCTAAAAATTACCCGGACACGATAAGGCCGGCGCTGCAGATCATTGGAATGGAGCCAGGTTCAAAGAAAGTTGCCGGCATGTACATCATGATGACCAAGAAGGGGCCATTGTTTCTCGCTGATACCACCGTCAATTTCAACCCAACATCGGAGGAACTTGCTGACATCACTTTGCTCGTCGCGAAAGAAGTGAAAAACTTTGGCATCAAGCCCGTCATTGCAATGCTGAGTTATTCAAACTTTGGCAGCAGTGACTCGCCCGAAGCTAAAATGGTGGCAAAGGCAAGAGAAATTGTGAAGCAAATAGATCCTTCGATTGTTGTCGATGGAGAATTGCAGGCTAACGTCGCTTTCAACAAAGAAATGATCAGTGATAATTATCCTTTCAGCGAATTGATAAACAAGGATGTGAACGTTCTCATTTTTCCAAACCTTGCGGCGGGTAATATAGCTTACAATCTTTTGCAGGAAGTAGGCGATGCCGAAGCTATCGGCCCCGTCTTACTTGGCTTGAGTAAACCAGTTCACATACTACAACTGGGCAGCCAGGTGCGAAGCATCTATAACATGGTGTTGATTGCCGTAGTGGATGCCCAACTGAAAGGAAACAATAAGAGTGAGGGAAGGGCGTCAACTGCCACAAAGTGGCGTGGATTTCGCCAGGCGGCAGAAACTTAACTGCGAACGCACAAGCGATTGAAAACCATTCATTGATAATTGTTATTATTTATCTTGCAACTGAAATAAAGTGACCTACCAGGCATGAAACTATTTTCCAGTATTGGCTCATTCATTTTGATGATCAGGGGAATGTTTTCCAGACCGGAAAATTTCAAAATGTATTGGAAGGAGTTTATGCACCAGTCCGTGGAGATTGGTATTGGGTCCCTCGGCATCGTTTGTGTAATTTCTATTTTTATGGGTGCCGTGAGTGCAGTGCAGACAGCATACCAGCTTACGAGCCCGCTGGTGCCCAAGGAGACCATTGCGCAGATTGTGAGGGATACGGTGATACTCGAGTTCAGCCCAACACTTGTATGTATCGTATTGGCGGGTGTGGTCGGCAGTAAAATAGCCGGCGAGTTGGGAAACATGCGGGTGAGTGAACAGATAGACGCCCTGGAAATTATGGGGATCAATACCAAAGCTTACCTCATAATGCCGAAAATTGCAGCCGCACTTCTCACTATTCCACTGCTGGTGGTAATATCTGCCGTGCTCGGGGTTTTCGGTGGAAGGCTTGCCGGATCTCTGACAGGCATTATATCAGCGGACACTTTTGACAAGGGGCTTTTAGAAAATTTCGCTGCAAAAAATGTTTGGTTCGCTCTCGCCAAAGCTTACACTTTCGCTTTTATCGTGAGCAGTGTATCTTCTTATTTTGGATATAATGTGAAGGGCGGTGCTTTGGAAATTGGCAGGGCCAGTACCTCTGCGGTGGTAGCAAGCTGTATCCTTATACTCGTAGCAGATTTTATACTGGCATCAATACTTTTATAAATCCGGCGTTACTGTTAAGCAGCCTAACCAATATAGCATGATCGAGCTTAAAGATGTAAGAAAATCTTTCGGAGATAAAGAAATTCTCAAGGGAATCTCGGCTA
>JBBQSI010000109.1:0-8991 GCA_038213975.1 Chitinophagales bacterium | reverse complement strand
AAATTGTACTGCGCATCTGTAAGGTCAATGATGGGTTTGTGCACAGGAAAATCAAAACGCCTTGCCACGCGGATAAGGCTTTCTTTCCACTGGCCTAACTTTTCGCCACGCCAGGGAGCGATGGCATTTTCGTATACGCTTAACCGTTTGTCCGGTACTACGAGGTCAGGATCTATACCAAGCACAAGTGAAAAACCGCCACAGGCAGGGCAGGCACCAAAAGGATTATTGAAAGAAAAAAGGTTGGGGACGGGTTCTTCGAACTTTATGCCGTCCAGTTCATATTTATTGGAGAAATGCAAATTCTCTTTATCATTTACCTGCAATAACACTTCTCCTTCGCCTTCATAAAAAGCTGTGGTAACGGAGTCGGCTATACGATGTTCATCATCTTCATCAAAGTCTTTCACCAAAAGACGATCAATAAGCACGAAGGCAGAAGAATGACTGATAAATTGCACCACGTCTTTTCGTTCCTGCAAATCTTCTATCCGGAATATTTCATTATTAATATACAGGCGTGAAAATCCTTTCTGCATAAGAATATGCAATTCTTCATTGACCTCCCGGTTTTGGTGCTGTCGAAAACTTACGAGGATCAGCACTTTAGTACCGCTCTTCAATTTCTTGATAGCTTCCACTACATCCCTTACATCGTCCTTCTTTACTTCCCGGCCTGATACCGGTGAAATGGTTTTTCCAATGCGGGCAAAGAGCAGCCGCAGGTAGTCATAGATTTCCGTCATGCTGCCAACGGTAGAACGCGGGGTACGGGCTGTCACTTTTTGATCGATCGCAATGGCCGGACACAATCCCTTGATGTAGTCAACATCCGGTTTATTCATGCGCGCCATAAACTGCCGGGCATAGGCGCTGAGACTTTCCGCGTACCGCCGCTGGCCTTCAGCAAACAACGTATCGATGGTCAATGACGATTTTCCCGATCCGGAAACGCCGGTAACTACTGTCAATTTATTACGCGGAAATTCGACGGTGACGTTCTTCAGGTTGTGAACACGTGCTCCTTTTACGAGGATGTTATTGACCGTTATTTTTTTTGCTATTTTTTTCTTTGGAGTTTTCCGGGCGACTTTAGTATTCATGCAGACGGCAAAAATAACCCATAGTAAAATTACTGCACAGGGTTTAGCGTACTATTTCTACATTTTTGAAACTGCGGGAAATAAATTAGCAAAACCTTTGGAAGATATTTAGTATGACCTATTTTCGGTCTGCCAATTATCCAGAAAGAATGAAGAACCTCATTGCACTGCGCAAAGTTCCCACTCTTCCCATTTACTTGGTTTGACTTGCACAATATCCTAAACCAAAAATCGAAATCCTAACAGATTATGAAAGCAATGAACACTCTTACTGACCAAAAACTAATTCAACTTTATGTTGAGGGAAATTCCGAAGCTCTCTCTTGCCTTGTAACCCGTTACAAAGACAAAATTTACACTTCGATCTACTTGCTGGTAAAAGACAAATATCTTGCCGAAGATATTTTCCAGGACACTTTTATTAAAGTAATCGACACAATCAATGGTGGCCGTTACACTGACGAAGGAAAGTTCCTTCCATGGGTGATGAGGATTGCTCACAACTTGTGTGTAGATCACTTTAGAAAAGTAAAACGTAGTCCGTCTATCAAAACAAGTGACGACCGTGACATTTTTGAAGTGCTGAATTTCTCCGAAGCCAGTGCTGAAGACAAGATGATCCAGTCTCAAAGCCATGACCGCGTGAGACGCTTATTAGATCTTTTACCTGAAGATCAAAAAGAAGTGATCGTAATGCGTCATTACGCTGACCTGAGCTTTAAAGAAATCGCAAAGCTTACTGATTGCAGCATTAATACTGCTTTGGGCCGCATGCGTTACGGGTTAATCAACCTGCGCAAGATGGTAGCAGAAAAGCAAATAGCACTGTAGACTTAATTTGCCCCCCAGGTATATAAGTCCTCTCTTGCCGAGAGGACTTTTTTTTATTCATTTTTTACGAATATCCTGTCAAGTTTAAGCTGCACGGCTGCTTCAAGCTCCGGGAGACTCCGAAGGTGGGAAATTTCGCTTGCCGTCAACAGGCAAACTGTCGACAAACTATCTGCAAGAAAAATGGCCGGTAGGGCGAAAGTGTCCGGCTCGAGTTTTCTTTCTACGTCATCTTTGTGATAGAACACTTTTTGAAAAGGTAGCTCCTCCAGGAAATCCTTCCATTCTTTCTTCAGGCCAACCAAATTGTTGGTCAGCTTTACCAGTTTATTCGGGTAAGTCTCCGGGAAAAAAAAGCGATAGCATAGATCGACTAATTGTGGGCAAATGCCACCAAAGTTGTTGTAAGCAATGATAATTTTTTGAGGAGGAGCTGTCATCGTTGTGAGCCCAGACCCGCTGATAATTTTCTTATTGCCGTCTGGCCGCAGATACCGGATGGCGTCAGACATGGCTACGTACAACAGCACGCAGAATAATATCCAGATAAAGATGTGTTTTCGTTTGGGCATACCCGCCGTTCCTTGTATAAATGTAGGAAAAGTGCAGTTGACTCATGCCAGGGCAAATTTTGGCTGGTTCGCTCAGGGTGGCAGGACAAGTTTTTTTAGGCCATGTATTTATATAGGGTCTACATTTGCACTTGCTATTAAAATGCACATTTACCATTTCGTGCCTTTAAGATTGTATAAACATTCGGTGTGAGGAAAAATCTCAATCAGGTAACACCAGCCGGGTTACTCATTGCTTTAGGAATTATTTACGGCGATATTGGTACCTCTCCTCTGTACGTTTTCAACGCCATCATCTATGATAAGCTTATCACCGATACGCTGATTATCGGCAGTCTTTCGTGTATCATTTGGACCATCACCCTACAGACAACGGTAAAGTATGTGATCATGGTGTTGAGGGCTGACAACCGTGGTGAGGGAGGCATCTTTGCACTTTACGCACTCGTAAGACGACGAGCGAAATGGCTCGTTTATCCCGCAATGATTGGAGGAGCTGCCCTGCTTGCGGATGGGATTATTACGCCGCCAATATCCATCACTTCTGCGATCGAAGGACTGCGCAATTTGCCAATGCTGCATGATATTCAGACTACCACGATCATGGTAATCGTGCTGGCGATTATTGCGATGTTCTTTTTCCTTCAGCAATTTGGAACTGCTTCCATTGGTAAGATGTTCGGGCCAATCATGACGGTATGGTTTGTGATGCTCGCAGTTTTAGGCGGCATGCACATTCTGGATGACATATCAATTTTCAAGGCATTCAACCCGGCCTATGCTATTTCATTTCTTGTAAAATATCCCTCAGGCTTTTGGCTACTCGGAGCAGTTTTTCTTTGTACAACAGGCGCCGAAGCGCTTTACAGTGACCTCGGCCATTGCGGACGGGACAACATTCGAATTTCCTGGATTTTTGTAAAGACCTGTCTGCTGTTGAATTATATCGGCCAGGGAGCCTACCTCCTGGCGCACCGAAAAGGACTCATCATTAATGATGATATAAAAGCCCAACTCCATATCAATGCTTTCTACGACCAGATGCCACAGTGGTTTGTCATTATTGGAGTGGTGATTGCCACAGTTGCAGCAATCATTGCCAGCCAGGCGATGGTTTCCGGATCCTTCACCCTGATCAGTGAGGCGCTGCGCCTGAATCTCTGGCCGAAGTTGAAAATAAAATATCCGTCTGAAGAACGCGGGCAGCTTTTTATTCCGGCTGTAAACACTATGTTGTTTATCGGGTGTGTCGGAGTAGTGCTGTATTTCCAGACTTCCTCCCGAATGGAAGCTGCCTATGGCCTGGCAATCATAACGACTATGATTGCTACTACTGTTCTGTTTGCCAACTATCTGGTGATACATCGCGTGAAGCCCGTATTCATTTACATTTTCCTTGTTGTCTACGGCACGATAGAGATCACCTTCCTGATTTCGCTATTGCAAAAATTCTCACACGGAGGTTATTTCAGTACCATCATCGGTATGTTCATGTTTTCCATTATGTATTTGTGGTACCGGGCCAGGAAAATAAAAAACAGGTACGTTGAATTTGTCCGCCTGGAAAAATACCTCCCGGTCATGCAGGAATTGAGCAATGACACAACTATTCCTAAATATGCAACCCACCTTGTGTACCTCACCAGCGCCAACAATCCAAAGGAAATAGAACATAAAATCGTTTATTCTATACTTAACCGTAAACCGAAGCGGGCAGATATTTATTGGTTCGTACATGTGGACACGCTCGATGATCCTTTTACATCAGAATATTCTGTGGATGTGATCATACCTAACGAAGTCATCCGCATCGAATTCCGGTTAGGATTCCGGATAGAGCCACTCGTTCATGTAATGTTCAGGCACGTGGTGGAAGAAATGGTAGCCAATCGTGAAGTAAATATTACGAGCCGGTACGAGAGTCTGCAGCGAAATAATGTCGTCGGCGATTTCCAATTCATCGTCATGGAAAAATTCCTTTCCCGCGATAATGAGTTGCCATTTTTTGAAAAATTGGTCATGCAACTACATTTTTGGGTAAAGGAAGTGAGCCTGAGCGAAGAACGCGGATTTGGCCTGGAGCCGAGCAGTGTTACCGTCGAGCAATTCCCGCTTATCGTTGCGCCAATGACGCATCTGAAGCTTAACCGCATATTCCCGGATGAAGAGTAATCCTCGCCCGTCAAGGAAACTTCACTTTCTAAATTGCTTTCTCTTTTTTCAACTCAACTTTTCCAGCGGAAATAATTGACCTTTTGTATCGATGCAATGTATGCGAAATAACAAACCTACAAGGCCAACGAGTCAAATGGCCAAATGGATAAAAGTTGCCTCCCTGATTTATTGCGGCGTCGGCATTTCATTATATCTTTTCCAGAAAAAATTAATTTTTCATCCGGAGCCAATCGTCCCAGGTAATCGCTTTGATTTTGACATTCCGTTCGACGAATTGCTCATTAGCGATAGCGAAGATCAGCAAACTTCTGTGGTCCGGTTTTATCCACCCGAATCTCCAGCAGGGCTAGTACTATTCTTCCATGGTAACCGCGGCAATATCAACCGGTATGCAAGGTATGCGTCAACATTTACCCGTTTCGCCCTTGAAGTATGGATGATCGATTACCCGGGCTATGGTAAATCGACCGGCAACATTACTGAAAAAGCAATCTACAGGCAGGCGCTCGACCTGTATAAAATCGCCGCCGAAAAATATCCTGGTGATAAAATTATCGTGTATGGTAAATCGTTAGGAACCGCCCCGGCTTCTTTCCTGGCGTCGAAAAAAATATGCAGGAAATTAATCCTGGAAACACCCTTCTACAGCATGCCCGATCTATTGCGACATCATGCGCCAGTTTTCCCTACCAGTATCTTGTCAAAATTTTATTTCCCCATTTACAAGTATTTAAGCGCGACCGCAGCTCCGATCGTCATTTTTCATGGAACAAAAGATCGCGTGATCCCCTATCGAAAAAGCGCCAGGTTAAAAAGCATATTAAAATCCCGCGATGAATATTATTCCATCGAAGGTGGCAACCACAACAACCTGGATAAGTATCCAATCTATCAATTAACATTAGCTGCACTCCTCAGCGAAGATGTTATACCTCTTCCAGTTGAACAGAAGTGTTAGCCACCGAGAGCTCATATCTGCCGCCGATCTTCAGGGCATAATTTTCCTTTTCGTGGCTCACGGGAAAATCAAAGCAAACCGGGTAATCATAATCTTTTGCGATGTTTTTGATCACTTCATAAGTTGATTCACCAAAGGGAATCATTGTGTCTTTCATGTCAGAAAATTTTCCAATGATCAGGCCATGCAAATCATCCAGCTTTCCACAACGTTTCAGTTGGTGAAGCATCCTGTCAACATTGTAAACATATTCGCCAATGTCTTCGAGGAACAGTAATTTCTTTTCAGTATTAATATCCGAGGTGGTGCCACAGGCATGTGCCAGCAATGATAGATTTCCGCCCACCAGGATTCCATCTGCCTTCCCCTTTTGATTGTACGCATGGCCGGCCGTGCTATAGGTTGCCTTTCTGCCAAACAATGCATCGTGCAGGCTTTGAATATAGACGTTTGAATTTTCGCCATCATTGAAAGCAGCCGCCATAGGTGCGTGAAGTGAAGAAATTTTCAGGTTGGTAAAGAGGTGGCTGTGTAAGAGTGTGATGTCACTAAAACCAATGATCCACTTCGGGTGTTTCTTAAACTTGCGAAAATCAATTGAATCAATGATCCGCGAAATGCCGTAGCCGCCACGTGCGCAAAGTATGGCCTGCACACTTTTATCATCCAGCATATCCTGCAGATCCTTAAGCCGTTCCCTGTCATTCCCTGAAAAATAATTGAACTGGTGGCCCAGTGTATTGCCAACCTTTACCTTAAAACCCCACTCCTGCAATGTTTCAATGGCCGTTTGTGCCTTGTCGGCCGGCATGTACCCGGCAGGACAAACAACGCCAATGCAATCGCCCGGCCTGAGATCTGGTGGAAAGTGTATCATTTCTTAAAGGTTAGCTTTTACAAGATATGTTTTACCAATTGCTTCAATATCACATTTGAAGACGAGACGGTTAACTCGTGCTGTACACCGTGCAGCAGAGCGTAGTTTTCTTTTTGGTGCCCTACCGGAAAGTCGAAACAAACAGGGAAGTTCTTTTCTTTCACCTTTTCCAGGACCATCTCTGAAATTGATAATCCAAATTCTTCACCGGCGTCATCTGGTTTAAATTTCATTCCTCCGATGATAAGCCCTTTCAGTCTGTCAAGCTTTCCCCTTCTTTTTAAGTTCCAGAGCATCCTGTCAATATTATAAAGGTATTCACCCGTTTCTTCCAGGAATTAAATCTTCCCGTCCGTATCCAGATCAGAATCTGTTCCCGCCAGGTTTTCAAGAATGGAAAGGTTTCCGCCAACAAGTACGCCGCGTCCCTTTCCAGCTTTGTTTTTGATGTTCGGAGTTACGGGATATTCCACGGACTGTCCCTCCAGGCATTGCCTGATTGAATCTATCGAATCTCTCTGCGTTTGTTCGGCCAATAGCCAATCGTCCGGAAAGCTGTTGCACATTTTGGAATGTATTGATGCAACAGAAAAGTTTTTTTGGAGGTGGGCATGCAGCACGGTGGCATCGCTAAAGCCAATGATCCATTTCGGATGCCTGCTGAGGGATGAAAAATTCACCATGTCAATTATTCGCACAGCTCCGTATCCACCGCGGCCAAGCATGATCGCTTTTATTCTCTGATCGTCCAGCATTCTTTGTAAATCAGCAGCACGCTCAGTATCCGTACCGGCAAAAGTGAAATCTCTCGCACCGACTGTCCTGCCAACTTTTATTCTGAATCCCCATTCTTCCATTTTGCAAATTGCCGCTTGTATTTCTTCCATTGGAATAAAGCCGGAAGGACAGGTGATCGCGATTAAATCGCCTTTTTTTAGAAATGGAGGCAGAACCAACTTTTCGAATCCGGATGCAATTTTATTTTTTTGCTCAAGGGCAAAGGCTGGCACGGCAGGTAAAACTGTTGAAAGAAATTTTTTTCTGTCCATTGGAAAAGGGTGGTCTCAAATTTATGCCAATCCGCTGAAGTGGCTCCATACCTAAGCTTCACCATATATGATGTATTATTTTATTCACGAAACCGATTGCGGTATTTTTGCAAACCCATTTGAATTATCGCAGAATATTTTATGAAAGAGTTTAAACGTTACCTCATTACCGCTGCACTGCCCTATGCCAATGGCCCAAACCATATCGGGCATCTTTCGGGTTGTTACCTTCCTGCGGATATCTATGTCCGTTATCTGCGGTCCCGGAAGAAGGATGTAAAGTTCGTTTGTGGCAGTGACGAGCATGGCGTGCCCATTACGATAAGGGCGATGAAAGAAAACACAACCCCGCAAAAAGTGGTAGACAAGTACCACAAGATCATCAAAGAAAGTTTTGAGGAAATGGGCATTTCCTTCGATATCTATTCCCGCACTTCCAATGAAGTGCATCACAAAACCGCCTCCGACTTTTTCTTAAATCTTTACAACAAAGGTTTGTTTGAAGAGAAAGAAACGGAGCAATTTTATGATGAAGAAAAGCAAACATTTCTCGCGGATCGCTACATTACAGGCACCTGCCCGGTCTGCAGTTTCCCGCGAGCTTATGGCGATCAATGTGAAAACTGCGGTTCTTCATTAAGTCCTGATCAATTGATTGATCCCAAAAGTGCTTTAAGCAATGCCGTACCGGTAAAGCGAAAAACGAAACATTGGTATTTTCCCCTGCAGGACTATGAAGCCTTCTTACGTGAATACATACTCGAAGATCACAAAGAATGGAAAGCTAACGTGTACGGGCAATGTAAGAGCTGGCTTGACAAAGGCTTGCAACCGAGGGCCATGACGAGAGACAGCAATTGGGGAATAAAAGTGCCTCTGCCCGATGCCGAAGGAAAGGTATTATACGTCTGGTTTGATGCCCCGATTGGGTACATCTCAGCAACCAAAGAGTTGACGGAAAACTGGAAAGAATATTGGTGCGATCCCGAAACCAAACTGGTCCACTTTATCGGGAAAGATAACATCGTATTTCACTGCATTATTTTTCCGTCTATGCTGAAAGCGCATGGTGATTTCGTATTACCCGAAAATGTGCCGGCAAATGAATTTCTTAATCTTGAAGGGCAAAAAATTTCCACCAGCAGAAATTGGGCAGTTTGGATAGATGATTACCTGAAAGATTTTCCCGGGCAACAGGATGTGCTGCGATATGTATTGTGTGCAAACGCACCGGAAACAAAAGACAATGATTTCACCTTGAAAGATTTCCAGGACAGGAACAACAGCGAACTCGTGGCCATTTTTGGAAACTTCGTCAACAGAGCTTTTGTCCTGATGCATAAACTATGCGGCGGGAAGGTTCCTAAATTACACGAAAATATTCTTGACGATATTGACCAGGCGATCATCAAAGAAATACAAAATA
>JBBQSI010000108.1:0-9076 GCA_038213975.1 Chitinophagales bacterium | reverse complement strand
AAAACGAACCCCTACAGCAAAGAGGAACAGTTACCGTGATCAGGTAAACTTTCTCACCTGCTTCAGCAGCCGTTGGTCTTCCGTCAAAATTAACAATATCCCAAATAGCTAAGGGTCTTTCCGATAATTCTTTAAGGAACCATTTTCTGTAATTAAGGAATGGATTTTTTAGTTATGAAAAAGTGCCTTGTTTCTTTGGTATGAAAATGCCTTATTTTTTGTCAGGAAGACAAAGTGATTCCGTCAGTTGATTTAAAATAGCGGTTGCATTCTATTTTTTATTCCCAGCAACGTCTCCGGAACGGGACGTTGCGTATGCGGCTGTTAAAGTAAAAATGCTTTCCCTTCCACTACGGCAATGAAGAATATTTTGGAAGTTGGTGGCTGAATGTAGAATTTCGGGGGCGCATTTATGACTATATCTTTTGAGAATACGGAAAACGCCTTTGCTTACAAAACAAATCAAGACCTCAGGCTGGCGAAATTACTTTTCAGTACGATGGGGATTGGCTGGCTGGTAAAGCTCGGCACGAAAGTTACGCCGGTCCTAATGAATATCGGCTTGCCCATCAAAGGCCTAATCAAAAAAACTATCTTCACGCAATTTGTTGGCGGCGAAACGCTGGAAGAAACCTCCAGGGTGGTGGAAATGCTGGCAAAACATCATGTGCAGGTGATCCTGGACTACGGCGTTGAAGGAAAAGAAGGAGAAGAAAATTTTGACAAAGCCGCCGAGGAATTTATCAATGTGATTCATTACGCCGCGTCGGAGCCAAACATCCCTTTCATCAGCGTGAAACTCACCGGCTTTGCGAGATTCAGTTTGTTGGAAAAGCTGCATGCGACCGCAGATATGGCGGGCGTTTTACAGGGAACACTTGTATTACCCGCACTAAATTCCAATGAACAAGACGAATGGGAGCGGGTTTGCAAAAGAATGCGGCGCATCTGCATTGCGGCGGTGGAAAGCAATACGGGTGTGTTGATTGATGCCGAGGAAAGCTGGATACAGGCGCCGGTAGATGCACTCACCAATCAAATGATGCAGGAATTCAACCGGGAGGAACCGGTGATCTACAATACCATTCAGTTGTATCGCCACGACCGGTTTAGCTTTTTAAAAGAAACCCTGGCGGCATCAGGATCGGATTATTTACCGGGTTTTAAAATAGTGCGTGGCGCATACATGGAAAAAGAAAGAGCCCGCGCTGAAGCGATGAACTACCCTTCTCCCGTCCAAAAAGACAAAGGGTCAACCGACGCCGATTACAATGCAGCGATAGATTTTTGCCTGGCGCACATCAGCGAACTTGCCGTGATCATTGCAAGCCATAACGAGGAAAGTAATCTCCACGCTACCGATACGATGGAAAAATTGGAGATATCCCCCGCTCATTCGCACGTCCATTTTTCGCAATTGTATGGCATGAGCGACAACATCACTTTCAATCTCGCCATGGCCGGGTGCTCTGTGAGTAAATACTTACCCTTCGGACCGATCGAAGATGTAATACCTTACCTGATGCGCAGGGCGCAGGAAAATAGTTCGGTCAGTGGGCAGACTGGCAGGCAACTCAGCCTTATCAAAAAGGAATTGGCACGACGCTCGGGCAAATAACTACTGCATTTTTATAACCTGCTGATCCACCAAAGCAAAAACGATATCAGACTTTTTCGGCCGCAGTTTATACAACCCGGTGAACATGCTGAAGGCTGGAAGAATAGCGTGAGATTTACTAAAGTAAAAACAAGGTAAACACATCGATTGCCTGCCGGCTCCATTTATTTTAATACCCGGATGTACATGCCCGCTAAAGGTGTAAACAGTTTCATCTGCATCACAGGAGCTGATATCATGCGTAAAACAAATATTTCGAACGGACATCTTTTTACCCGCAACTTTTATGTTTGCCTGCTCGTAAAATTTTTTTGAGAGCAGGTCATGGTTTCCCTTGATCAAATGAAAATCAATCGCCGGAAAATCGTTTCGCCACTTCACAAAAAAATCGATTTCCTTATTGGCATTGCTGTGAAACATGTCGCCGGTAATCAAAACCTGCGAAGGTTTGAAAAATTGGATTTGCGTAAAAAGGCGTTGCAGGTCTTCTTTGTAAACATTTTGTGGCACGCCGATGCCGGCTTTACGAAAATGACCTGATTTACCGAAGTGCAAATCTGATAGAATCAGGGCCCTTTCTTCTTCCCAAAAAATACAGCGGGCGGGTGAAAGCCAGAAAGTTTGTTGCTGAAAAAGAAACTGCTGAGGCGCAAACAATTTGCTCATACGCCGCGAAGATAAAAGATGAAAAGTGAATCAGTGGGAAAGGATGGAGCTGAAATCATTTCTCTACTTTCCCAAATTCTACAAAGATTTTTCAAGCTGCATCTGCATGCGTTTGATCCTGTCTTCCAGTTTCTCTGACGTGAGGTTTTCACGTAAACTATCTACCTTGATGGGGAAGCAAAAAGGGGTGAGCCTGTTGGGGAAAGTAATGATAATCTTGCCTTGCTGAATGCGCTCGAGCATATTCCTGAGCCGCTCCTCCTCCATCTGTTGTTCCATTACTTCATTATATGATTGGCGAAGCAAAAGATTATCGGGCTCATATTCAGCAAATACATTAAAGAGCAGCGAAGCTGATGATTGCAGGTGCCGGGCCTTTTTTTGTTCCCCGGGAAAGCCCTGAAAAATAAGCCCGCCGATTACGGCGATATCCCGGAACTTTCGCCTGGCCATCTCCACGCTGTTGAGGCTGCGTTGAATGTCCTGCACAAGGTTTTGAGGGGAAAAAAGTTCATACGAGTTGGTGTCATCCAGCGGGATAGGTTTATCACTCAGCAATTCAAACCCATAGTCATTCATGGCCAGGGAAAAAGTGATCGGTGTGATCCGGCTGATCCGATACGCAAGCACGGCCGCCATGGCTTCATGCACAAGCCTGCCTTCAAAGGGAAATACGAAAAGATGAAACCCATCTTTCGTTTCGATGTGCTCTATCAACAATTCATTTTGCCGCGGGATATGCGAAAGATAATCCTGCAATTCAAAAAGCGACTGGAGCGCAATGATCTCATCATCTGTCTCGGGAGTTGGATTGAGCAAGCCTGCTTCATCAAACTTTTTGCGCAGCATATGCCCGAGGTTTGCCGAGAGAGGCATCCTCCCCCCCTGCCAGCTCGGGATGATAGATTTTGTCGCATTTGATTTGCGGACAAGTGCCGTCATTTCTTTAACCATTACAAACTCCAGCCGCCTGCCGGCGAGGGTAAAAACATCTCCCGGAGTTAACCTCGCAATAAACCATTCTTCGATCACGCCGACAAAGCCACCGGTCACAAATTTTACCTTCATCATCGGGTCGCTCACAATGGTGCCGATGTGCATACGGTGGCGCATAGCAATTCGCCTCCCAGTGATTTTATACAATCCGTCAATGATCTCTATTTTTTTATAATCGTCATAATGCTGCAGCGCAATACCGCCCGCCGTTACAAATTGCAGCACCTGCAACCATTCATCATCCAGGATATCGCGATAACAGTAAGTGCTCCTTATTTCCTTCAAAATATTATCCGGCCTGAAACCATCCGCAATAGCCAGGGTGCTCAGGAATTGCATCAGCACATCGAAACAAAGGATTCTCGGATCACGTGTTTCAATCAATTTGATTTCAGTTGCTTCCTTGAGCGCAGCAGCTTCCATTAGTTCCAGCGAATGCGTTGGCAAAAAGTAGATCTTGCTGATCTCGCCGGGACCGTGTCCACTTCTGCCTGCCCTTTGTAAAAAACGGGCTACGCCTTTTGGAGAGCCAACCTGTATTACAGTCTCGACTGGACGAAAATCGACACCAAGATCAAGGCTTGCGGTGCATACGACCGCTTTTAACCTGCCGAGATGCAAATTTTCTTCCACCCATGTTCTTAGCTCCCGCTCGATGCTTCCGTGATGTAAAGCCACAGCACCCGCAAGTTCAGGGCAAGCGGTGAGTATCGCCTGGTACCACATTTCACTCATGCCGCGGGTGTTGATAAAGATCAGGGTCGTACGGCTTTGCATAATGATCGGGATCACTTTATCCACCAGCTTAATACCAAGATGTCCCGCCCAGGGAAATTTTTCAATTTCGTCCGGGAATATAGATTCGATCTCGATACGCTTTTCAATATTGGCAGTTACTGTCACGCCTTCGTAGCCTTTATCCTTGTACGTTAGTAAGGGCGACAACAACACCTCTTTCGCTTCTTGCAAATTCCCAATGGTAGCGCTGATGCCCCATAACCGGAGGCTTGGTAGAGTGTCTTGCGAAAGGTGAATATGAATAATGCGTGATATAGCCAACTCCACCTGCACGCCCCGCTTGGTGCCCAGTAACTCGTGCCATTCATCAACAGCAATAATTTTTGCTGACTTGAACACCTCGGCATTATTTTTTTGCGCCAGTAAAAGATGGAGACTTTCAGGCGTGATGATCAGCACTTCCGGCATCTGTCGTTTTTGCTTTTGCCGGTCATTGATGCTGGTATCACCATTCCTAATGCCCACCTGCCAGCTCATACCAAGCTCGCTAATCACCTGCTCCATCGCCCGGGCTATGTCGGCTGCAAGCGCCCGCAGCGGTGTAACCCACAAGAGTTGAAGATGGCTCTTACTTTTTGATTGATAATTAGAAGGATGCTCGTTAATGAACCCGATAACTGCCCCAAGAAAAACGGAAAAAGTTTTCCCACAACCCGTAGGAGCGTTCACCAGGCCCGATTCTTTAGCTATGATATTTTCCCAGGTTTCAGTTTGAAATGCAAACGGAGAAAAGCCTTTGGCCTTGAGCCAGGCTGAGACAATTTTATAACCTTTGGTACGGATTAATTTCATTTACTGCCCTTAAAGATAGTATGCTACTTGCCATATTTTTTCAACATTGCTTTTAGATCCTCGAGGGTATTTATTTCGTCGGCTTTCTTATCCTTTCTCCAGCGGCTCATCCGTGGAAAGCGCAAAGCCAAGCCGCTCTTGTGGCGGTTGCTGGGCGCTATGCCTTCAAAAGCGATTTCAAAAACGAGTTCCGGTTTTACGGTCCTTACGGGTCCAAACTTTTCAATAGAATTTCTTTTTACAAAATTGTCAACCTGTGCAAATTCCTTGTCTGTAAGACCCGAATAGGCTTTGGTAAATGTTACCAGCTTATCTCCGTCTTTCACTGCGAACGTATAGTCGGTGTACAAATTACTCCGGCGGCCACTGCCTTTCTGCGCATATACCATCACGCAATCAATCGTCAGCGGATCAATTTTCCATTTCCACCAGTCACCACGTTTCCTGCCGACCTTATATTCAGCACTTTTTCGCTTGAGCATGATCCCTTCGCTATTCATCTCACGGGCACCTTCCCTCATTTTGGCCAGGTTTTTCCAATCATCAAATTCAATGATCTCTGACAATTGAATAACGCCGGTGCTCAAGGGCTGTAAAATTTCCTGCAATTTTTTCCGCCGTTCTGTCAATGATTTTGTGCGCCAGTCTTCATACTTGTATTCCAGCAGATCATAGGCAAAGAAACATATCGGGGCTTCCTGTAACTGTTTCCTACCCACGTTCTTTCTGCCGATGCGTGTTTGCAACAAAGCGAAGGGCAGAGGTTTTCCATTCATAGCCGGGATAATTTCGCCGTCAATAGCAACACCATCTGGCAACACATTTTGCAGCACGAAATATTCCGGGAATTTATCAGTCATTAATTCTTCCCCGCGACTCCAGACAAACAGTTCTTCGTTTCGCTTGATCACCTGCCCCCTGATGCCATCCCATTTCCATTCGGCCTGCCATTCGGCCGGGTCGCCGAGCGTGTCAGGTTCTTCCTCCAGCGCATATGCCAGGTAAAAGGGATACGGCTTCGAATGATTGACGAGCGAGGCGCTTTCACTTAAAAGGTCGTTGAAAGTAGTAGTGACCGGATCCCAGTTACCACTGATTCGATGAGCAATCACCGATGAGGAAAGATCAACAGATTTCGCCAAGGCATTTACGATGGTCTTTTGGGATACGCCTATCCGAAAGCTGCCCGTTATCAGTTTATTAAAAACAAAACGTTCATCACGGCTCATGTTATCCCAACTGTCAAGAATGAAATTCTTACGTACCTGCCCACTTTCTTTTTCTATCTCGATAAATCGCTGCAGGTAGTGAGACAGGCCCGGGTTGCGATGGCCGGTGTGCGTAGCTTCGGGAAGCAACAATGCCAACGTCTCGGCAAGGTCCCCGACGGTATGATAACATTCGTCAAAAAGCCAGGTCGGGTAGCCGGTGATATCTCCGCACCATTCCCGCATCAGCCGGGAGTTGATCACGCGGCGTGGGCGCCTGCCGCTGAAGATGGCAATCACCCAGACTTTATCTTCCGAGGGCGCAATGGCAAAATAGTTAACCAGGCTTTGGAGCTTGTCATTCGTTTTGGTAGAGGAACTGAGCTCACTTACGAGTGTCGCAAAAAGTTCCAATCCGGAATCTTGTTCTTCAATTTGAGCAGTTCCCTGACCGTTATCAATAGCTGTTTGCCGGTTCATGCCTCATTCTCTTTTTTAGCGATGGCTTCTGCTTCTTCCACTTCGTTAAGTAAGGCACCTTCTTCGTCTTCGATGCCATATTTCGTTTTAACCTCAGCGGCCTTTGCAATGTTTTCTTCATTCAAGTACCGGCTGAAAGCGGCCTGGAAACCATGAGTAACAAAAACATTTTCTGCACCCGTAGCTTTCACGCTGTCTAACAGTGCAGGCCAATCGCAGTGATCACTTAGTGCAAAACCCGCATCCGCATTTCTGCGCCGCATATTTCCCCGCACCTGCATCCAGCCGCTACAAACGCCAACGGCATAAGGAGTGAATTTTTTCATCCACGGCGTGCCATCCGCGCTGGGCGGAGCAATAACTATGGCTCCCTTTAATTTATCCTTCGGCGTCTCGGGTGTGATTCTTTCAACCGGGGTAATGTTCCAGCCGGCGTCGATCAACGTTTGTTGCATATTGTAGATAGCGCCATGTGCATAGATCGTTTGCGCAGTTTCTTTAATTGCTTGTAGTACCCGCTGCGCTTTGCCAAGGCTGTACGCCAGGATTACGCTGGTGCGCCCGTTTTCCTTATTCCTGGCGACCCAGTTTACGATGTCTTCATGAATTTCAGCTTGCGGTTTCCATTTGTAAATCGGCAAGCCAAAAGTGGATTCGGTAATAAAAGTGTTGCATTTTACCGCTTCGAAAGCGCCGCTGAGCCCATCATCTTCTGTTTTGTAATCGCCGCTTACCACCCACACTTCATCTTTATATTCCACGCGTATTTGTGAAGAACCGATAATATGGCCTGCGGGATGCAAGGACACTCTTACGCCGTTGATATCGACGCGTTCGCTCCACTCTGCGGTTTGGTATTGCTGATCACCCAGCCGGAGTTGGAGAATGGGTTTGGTAAAATGATGGCAGAGATATGACTTGTGTCCCGAATAAGCATGATCCGAATGCCCGTGCGTGATTACCGCTTTATCCACAGGCTTCCAGGGATCAATATAAAAATTGCCGGCTTCACAAAACAGTCCGCGATCTGTAAATGAAATAAGTTGCGACATGGGTTACAGAAAGTACAAATAACCTGCCTGAAAAGTTCACCAGCTGTCAGCCTGGCCAGCATGTATTTCCGCATTTATTAGGGATGAACCAAATGCACGCAACTATGACATAGGCAATGAACCCATGGTACGGATTGAAAAAGCAGCGCCAATGCCGGCAGCATAAATCACGATTGATATGGTTCCTTTTCTATCGCTACCGATCGCCCTCGCGATGGGTGAATTTTCACCATGGAGGTCAACCAATGCATGCGCCAGCAAAAAGTAAGCAACCCCGGCCATTAGCAATATCACGCCGTAGAGAATAACCGGCCATTTGGTGAAATGATTTTCTCCCATCCAACCCGATGCAAAATGTATTATTGAGAGCCAAAAGAGAAGATGAATGTTTGCCCAAAATACCTTATCATTTACATGTTGTACATTTTGCAGCATGTGGTGGTGATTGCTCCAATAAATGCAAACATTTACAAAACTGAGGACATAGCTTAAAATACGGGTAAAAGTGGAAGTAGCCTCTGCGGAGATGCGTCATGAGGCACCTTCATTTCTAATACCATGATGGTGATAATGATTGCTAAAACGCCGTCACTGATGCCTCCATTCTATTTTTATGCATACAGTTTCCGGTTAAAGTTGGGTGCCCTTAAAGCTAAGCAAAACAGGCTGGAGCAGATTTCAAACTACCACTGGCGGCCAATTTCACCATTCAAAATACGCATGATATAGAGGTGCTTGTTTTCATAATAATCCGGCTCCCGGGTTTTGGCAGGATCTACAAACACGGGTTTGAATAAAAAGTCGTGGAAAGCTGCGTTGCTCTTATCGTTCAGGTGTTGCAGAAAATCTGTGGGATGTGCAAGCAGGAGATTGATAAAATAGTAACTCAATCCAAAGCCCTTGTAAGCCATATCTGACGGGCGTGTACGGTAAAGTTTGAAGTAGTTGCGGGTGAGGGATTCCTTGAAGCGATTTGATTGGCCATCATAGTGGGGCGTCGTGAATATGATCGGGAAATCAGGATATACATCGTTGCGGTAAAAACTGCGGAAGCCATCCCAATTCGGCATGCCGACGAGTGTGACCGGGTGAGTTTTATTCATGGCAAATGCGGCGTCGGCAATATTCCTGGCAAACGTCTCATTCAGGGAGCCGCCGATGATAGCCGTGGCAACCGTCGTATCAATCTTTGTACGCAAAGAATACAGCGTGATGGTGCTGTCGTAGGTGATCGTCCGAATATTCAACCTCGGCTTGCCGTCCAGCAAATTGAGTTCTTTAAAGTAATCATCGATCCTGTTGTCTCCTTTTTGTTTTATCAGGTATATTTTTCCAGTTCCGTGTTTCTGGGTGAGATAGCTGAGTATGCCTTCGCAATGGGCTTTCAAGGTAGAGTTGACGATCACCAGCCCTGGCGTATTAATTACACCTCCATCATTTGGATATGTTGCGGAAATAAAAGGGAT
>JBBQSI010000107.1:0-9095 GCA_038213975.1 Chitinophagales bacterium | reverse complement strand
GGTATTCTCAAAATATGCTTCTTTTTTCGCAGCTTCTATAAAGGTCATAAAACTGAAGTCGGTGTAACGAAATGCATTCAACTCCTCATTGCTTTGAAACCCAAACCGCGACAGGGAATCCTCCGAATAGTTTTCACGGTGAAATGCAGCAGTGTCCTCATCAGGGATTGTATATGGCCGGTGATTGTCGGCAGTTTGTATAACGGCAAAAAATGGTGCCGTTTCTCTTTTCAAAACATCATTGGCTTCCAGGAATAAGCGCTTATCACTGATGCCCCACACATCTACAGATTTGGCGGTGAATTTATCATCCTCGTACATCTTCAGTCCCGCAATATTATTTGTCAGCAATCCCCGGATATTTGCCCAACTACTGCTTCCGCCGAGAAAATACATTTTCGAGTAGCCATTGTAGTCATTAATGATGGAATGTTGGTCAACATACTCGGGATTACGGCTGGAAGTATTGGGAAATTCTACATCCGGGATACCCGTGATCACAGCCCAAACGCCACGGGCCGTGCCGTAAGATGGTGAGAAGCAGCGATCGAAAAAGGCGCCCTGCCGGGACATTTCATTAAAGTATGGCGTAGTATTCAGCGGGTTGCCATACATACTGCTTTTATAGGCGCTGAAACTTTCGCAAATCACGATGACAACGTTAGGCTTACTTGAATCGCCACCGGCCTCAGGCAGGAATTGGCGGTGATAATTAAGTGTGGCACTATCCCGGTTAGTAACGCCGAGGTAGTCTGCAACCAGTGGATAATATTGCCTCACCAACTCCTGATTGTAAGTAGAGTGCCTGAATTGAAAGGAACTAAAAAAGCTTTGAACAGGGTTGAGTGCCAGGCTCGATTTGAATTCGTCATCGAAAATGAACGCATCGCTCCAGCGCAGCGGGTATTGATTTAGCCTGCCGAAGATTCCTGCGGACAATCCCAGGACGAAGATGAAACCCAATACAATCCGCGCAATTCCGTGTCCTTCAAAAAATGCCCTCTTCAGAATCCGTAACCACAATATTATGAGCCCCCAGACAAGAAGGGTAGACGCAATCACCACCAAAATAATCGTGAATACCGGGTAAGTCTCAGTTATCATGCCCAGCGAAATCCGGGCATCCTCAAGGTAATTCAGTACACTCGCATTCAGACGCTGGTGGAGGTAATCATAATGTTGAAAATCTATGGCGTAGAAAAAAGCCAGGACAAAAGTGACTATTAAGAAATATATCTGGAAGACGCGGGCCGAAATAATATTTTGAAAAGGGTTGCAATCTTGGATTTTGAAAAGCCACAGGAAAAAAGATGCAAACAGCAATACTACTGCCACTATGCCTACGTAGTTGTCGCCTTTTTTCAGCATAAAGACGAGCAAAACAAAAAGCAATATCGCCACGAGAATTTTCAGGATAGAACGGCTTGTCATTCGGCCGTTCGGCAGATGGCGGATCTTGCAATTGCCCACCAAATAAGCAGGCAGCAATATGGAGCAGACGACGCGAAGGTCATATCGCAGACCCAATAAAAAAGGCTTTATAAAAACGCCTGCCGAAGCATGATCTCCCCTATATGTATAGAAGAATACCAGTCGTGCAATCGTTAATGCTGCCAATAGCGTGAATCCACTCACGAAACACCATTTCATGAGTCTTGGAAACGTAAAAATTTTCATGAAAAGAATCTAAATGAATCTATCAAAATCCAACAGTGTGCGGGAATTCTTACGGAAAGCGAATTTAATTATTTACTAACTTAAATTCGGCAATAAGTATTTTTGCGTTTGATGATCGACCTTGAGATTAGAAGTATTTTCACTTTAGCCCCTTCTTTAAAAAATTTAGATTTGAGCTTGTTCCACAAGATCAATGGCAACTGGCATAACACTTTCCTGGACAAGTTTTTCCCTTTTATCCGCGAATCATATGTGTGGCTGCCCTTTTATTTCTTCCTCATATTGTTTGTCACGATCAATTTTAAAGCGATTGGCTGGTACTGGGTATTATTTTTTCTCTTGACGGCAAGTTTCAGCGATCTTTTCAGCAGCCGTGTAATGAAGGAGTTTTTTTTTCGCCTGCGCCCATGCCGTGATCCGGCAATTTCAGATAGCGTACGCTTCCTTGTCAGTTACTGCCCTGTAAGCTCCAGTTTTACATCTTCCCATGCAGTTAACCACTTTGCCCTTGCTGCATTTATATTTAGTACATTCAAAAAAGTCTTTAGCTCATATTGGTCATTCGTTTTTCTGTGGGCGGCGCTTATTTGTTATGCGCAGGTGTACGTTGGTGTCCACTTTCCCCTGGATGTAGCCGGCGGCGCTCTGCTTGGCTCATTTATTGGTTATGCTTCTGCGAAAATTTTTAATAATAAAATCGGCCTCGCCGTAATGTAATATGACCGACATCGTTATCCTGGTTTTTCTTATTTTATTCAATGGCCTCCTGGTAATGGCAGAGCTTGCGCTCGTGTCCGCCCGTAGGAGCCGCCTCGATATGGCTGCCGCAAAAGGGGATAACAAGGCCAAAGCAGCCATGGAACTTCAGGAAAGCCCTGACATTTTTCTTTCCACCATCCAGATATACATCACACTGGTAGCGATACTTACCGGTGTGTACTCTGGAGAAAAATTTGGAAAGTCGCTGGGGCCATACATACGCGAAATTGACAAGCTCAGCCCATACGCGGATGTGATTTCGACTGTGCTAATCGTGATTATGGTCACGTTCGTTTCAATTCTTTTCGGTGAGATCATTCCAAAGAGGCTGGCACTTCTACGTGCCGAACGCATTGCAAAAACGTTTGCAGCACCTGTAAAAGTACTCAGTAGAATTTCGTTTCCCCTGGTTTGGATACTCAGATTGCTGAGCAATGGATTTTTCAAAATTTTCAACATCAAAACACATACTGACAGCCAGGTGACGGAGGAAGAGATCAAGGCCATGATCAACGAAGGAAGCGAACTCGGGGCTATTGAGGAGGAAGAGAAAGATATTATCGAAAGAGTTTTTCACCTGGGCGACAGGAATATTACTTCGTTGATGACGCACCGCACGGATATCAGATGGATCGAAGTAAATGAAGACCGGCAATCAGTAAAAGATAAGATTAAGGAGTTTCAACACTCGGTATATCCTTTGTGCGAAGGAGAAATTGATGATCTCAAGGGGGTCGTTTATGTGAAAGATATTTACCTGAATCCTGATGCCACCCTCTTAAGCCTTGTTAAGGAAGCCTTGTTTGTTCCGGATAATAATTCCGCCTACCAGGTGCTGGAAAAAATCAAGCGGACAAAACTCCATTACGCCTTTATCGTGGATGAATATGGTAGCCTGGAAGGAATGATAACGGTAAGGGATATACTGAAAGCCATTGTGGGAGAGATGCCTGAGCCGGAAGATGATGAGTACACCATTCAAGAACGAAGCGACGGGAGTTATCTTGTGGATGCGCAAATTCAATTCTATGATTTCCTTACGAAGTTTGATAAAACCAACTGGATAAGCGAGGGCGAAAATGCGTACGATACACTGGCCGGCTTTATACTCCACCAGTTAAAAAATATCCCTACAACCGGCGACCAGTTTGAATGGCGGGGATTCCATTTTGAGATTGTAGACATGGATGGTAAGCGTATCGATAAAGTATTACTCACTGTATCCGGCGAGATCAGGGAAGGAATGGAAGAGTAGTCTACGAAGAATAGCTGAGCTTTTCAATCAATTCTCCCGGCAATTTTGGCAAGCGGTTTCGCTCGATAAGGAAAGTAGAAAGCGCCGCAATATCCCGAAAAATATAATGACTGTTTAACGCTCCCTGCAAGTACCCTTCCCCGGTAGTATTGCCGGTCCCCACCCGCTGGCCTATCATTCTTCTGACCATCACGATGTGTTTATGCCGCCAGGTGGCCAGCTGGTGATCGATCTCGATGAGGGAATCCAGGATGCGGTATGATGTTTGAAAAACCGGGAAGTCCCGGTACAGCATAATAAAAAGCGCCGCTCTTAATGACATTGCCGATAAGCTGGAAAATTCTTCTTGTGCATTTTTTTCTCTGTTCCGGATGCCGGAAAAAATCTGGTCAAAGTCGTTAATTCTTCCTGCCTCTATTTCCGATAAACCTGACTGATAAAGTTTGCGATAGTCATTCCAAAATGGATGGAGATCTTGCCGGGGTGGTGTTAGCAGTTCGTAATTTCTCCACAGTTCAATATTAAAAAATGGTAGCCGTGCTAACCATGAATCGATCTGCTCAAGCAAACTCACGTTTTTTTCGGAAGTATTTATTTTGTTTCGATCCGCCTGCGAAAAACCGCCTTCGTTGGTGCGCTTGTAATGATGAGCACCGAAGCGTTCATCCATCTTCAAACCCAGCCTTGCTTCTATAAAACGAAATTGCACGCTTTGAAAACCGGAGGCAGGTGTAAGCAAATTGCGGAACTCCAGGAAATCCAGCGGCGTCATCGTATCAAGCACACTGATCTGCATGTTCAGCAATTCTAAAATTTTAATGATTCTTCCGAGCCTGTGCCTGACCAGATTCAGGTCTTCTGAGTTGTCATCAATATGTGTTTTGTCAAAAACCCGCATAATGAAATCCAATTCGAATAATATCTGCTTGAACCATATTTCATACGCCTGGTGCACGGTGATGAACAGCATTTCATCATGGGCTGGCTTATTTCCTTCCTTAAAACTTTCCGGGTGTTGGGCATCGAGGAGCTTATCCAGCTGTAGATAATCTTGATAATACATAAATAGTTTTTAGCAAATCTTACCACTCAAAAATACCCGAATAATTTCCCCCGGTGTTTTACGAATAGCGTAAATTTATTGCTTAGCCCAATGCCCATTTGGATAAAATTATTAACGCTGATCTCACATGCTTCTATGAAGTTAAATGCTCTTTTTCCCATCCTCATTGTAATTATTGCCGGCTTTACTTCCTGTAGCAGGAAAATGATAACGACCCAAAATCCGCGGGCAAACGGCTCGATGCAGCAGCACCCTGCCTGGAGTGCGCAAAGCAATATTTATGAAGTGAACCTCCGGCAATATTCTCCGCAGGGCACCATCAAAGAATTTGAAAAGCACCTTCCGCGCCTGAAGGAGATGGGTGTGGAAATTCTCTGGTTCATGCCAATCACACCCATCGGTATCAAAGAAAGAAAGATGACAGAGCAGGAGCTTGGTAGCTATTATTCCGTACGTGATTATACTGCTTTAAATACTGAGTTTGGTACCATGGAAGACTGGAAGGAATTTGTGCAGCATGCCCACCAAATGGGATTTAAAGTAATTACGGACTGGGTGGCGAACCACAGCTCGCCTGATAATCGTTGGGTAGATGATCACCCGGGATTTTACGAGAGAGATGCTAACGGTAATACCGTATACGATGCCGATTGGAATGATACGCGTAACCTCAATTACGATAGTCGCGAATTACGGGATAGTATGATTGCCGCGATGGCGTACTGGGTAAGGGTATCAGACATAGATGGTTTTCGTTGCGACGTGGCAGAAGGTGTGCCCGAAGATTTTTGGCGGGAATGCATCGATACGCTGAAATCAATAAAGGATGTTTTTATGCTCGCTGAAGGTGAAAAGCCTGCTCTCCACCTCGCAGGCTTCGATGAAACTTATGCCTGGACGGTTATGGAGACAATGATAAAATTTCAAAAAGGTGAGAAGACCTTGCAGCAAGTGGATTCGGTAATTAATTACAATATCGGGCGTTTCCCCCAAAATGCATACCGGCTATACTTTACCACCAATCATGACTGGAACAGTTGGGAAGGCACTGAGTTTGAAAGGTATGGTGATGGTTACAAGACCTTTGCAGTTTTTACGCAGACTATGTACCAAAGCGTTCCCTTGATTTACAGCGGACAGGAAATTCCAAACAGGCGCAGACTTAAGTTCTTTGTTCGCGATCCCATCAATTGGGACCAGTTCGGGATGGCTCCGTTTTATAACACGCTGTTACACTTGCGCGAGAAAAATCCTGCCCTCGCTGCTACTGCCTCTTATCAAAAACTTAAGTCGGCGAATGATGACGCCATCTTTGCTTATGTGAGAGAAAATGGGAAACACAAGGTTGCGGTGATCCTGAATTTTTCCAGTCAGCCGCAAAACGTTACCATCGCAGGCAATGCGGTAAACGGCAGGGGAAAGGATGTTTTCACGGACAAAACGATTGATATTTCCGCGAATCATATATTTAGCCTGGAGCCGTGGGGATATCAGGTGTTGACGTATTAAGAAGCGGTTAGCAACGCCCTTGTAAAAATTGTCTAATCAAATCCTGGCATGAGTAAACTTCAGTTACTTCACCATGTTTTTGATTTCCTGCAACTTCAATAAAGCTTCTACAGGAGTGAGGCGGTTAATATCTACATCATCCAGCGTTTTGCGAATATCATCAAAAGCCTGTGTATGCACATCGAAAATGCTTAGTTGTAACCTCGGCGCTTCCATGCCCTTTAACCTGGCCGATATTTTTACATTGGAAATTTTTGGAGCCAGTTCTTTATCATCATCTACATTTTTTGCTTCGAGATGAAGCAATATCTCGTTGGCACGTTCGATGAGATCTGGTGGCATACCTGCCATGCGGGCTACATGTATACCAAAGCTGTGAATACTGCCCCCAGGCACGAGTTTCCGTAGAAAAATTATTTTGTTCCCCGCTTCTTTATTTGTGATGTGGAAATTTTTGACACGCTCGAGTTTATTCTCCAGTTCATTCAGTTCGTGGTAGTGTGTAGCGAATAAAGTTTTAGGAGCAAAAGGCGATCTGTGTAAATGTTCTACTATGCTCCAGGCAATAGAGATCCCGTCGTAAGTGGAGGTGCCACGACCGATTTCATCTAAAAGGATTAGACTGCGTGAGGTAATATTATTGATGATGCTGGCTGTTTCATTCATCTCCACCATGAAGGTGCTCTCGCCACTGCTGAGGTTATCGCTGGCGCCTACGCGGGTGAAAATTTTATCCGTAAGTGGGATGTGCGCTGACTCGGCAGGAACGAAGCTACCCATGTGTGCCATCAGCGTAATGAGGGCTGCCTGCCGCAGGACGGCGCTCTTTCCACTCATGTTCGGCCCGGTAATAATTATTATTTGCTGTGTGGCCGGATCGAGTATGATGTCATTGGCTACATACATTTCTCCCGGCGGTAAATTTTTTTCGATCACCGGGTGGCGACTTTCTTTCAGGATGATTTCGCCCCCGTTATGGAGCACAGGTTTGCGATACTTGGATTGTATCGCATTGTTTGCAAAGCAACACATGCAGTCAATCACAGCGAAGATGTGACCATTCTGCTGCATGGGCGCAATGTAGTCCTGCAGCTCATTCAAAAGCAACTCATAAATCCGCATTTCCATTTGAAGAATTTTGTCTTCAGCTCCGGTGATCTTCTCTTCGTATTCCTTCAATTCAGGAGTAATGTATCTCTCCGCAGTGGTAAGGGTTTGCTTTCGTATCCAGTCCGGTGGCACTTTGTCCTTATGTGTGTGCGTCACTTCCAGGTAATAGCCAAACACATTGTTGAAACCAACCTTCAGCGATGTAATACCGGTTTCCTCTATTTCCCGTTGATGAAGCTTTAGCAGGTGTTCTTTACCGTTAGTCACCGCATCCCTTAGCTCATCTAACTGTGCATCTACCTGGTCGCGGATCACATTGCCCTTCGTGGCAAGCGCCGGTGGATTTTCGGCAATTTCTTTGAAGATCTTTTCACGAATATAATTGCAGGAGTTCAAGCTGTCTCCCAGTCTCAGCAGGTATTCATTGCTGGACGCCCGGCAAATTTCCTGCAGCTCGCCTGCAAGGCGTAACCCCTTTGCAATCTGGAGTACTTCCCGCGGATTAATTTTTTTCAAAGGGACTTTGCTCACCAGCCTTTCAATATCCCCGGCCTGCTTTACCAGTTGCGTAATCTTATTTTTTTCCTCCAAATTTTTTATAAAGTATTCCACCAGGTTTTGCCGTTCTTCAATGCGGGAGATGTCCGTGAGTGGCAGCAGCATCCAGCGTTTGAGCAATCTTGCTCCCATGGGCGACACTGTGTGATCCAGGACTTTAATCAATGAATTTTGTCCGTCACCGCCGTGCAGAAGTTCCAGGTTGCGAATGGTGAAACGATCCATCCAGAGGTGATCGGCTTTATCGATTCGTTGCAGGCTGGTAATGTGTTGCAGGTTAGGATGCTCGGTATCTTTTAAATAATGCAGGATAGCGCCGGCGGCAATTATCCCTTCGTGGAGATCCTCTGCACCGAAGCCTTTCAGGCTTTGCGTACCGAAATGCTTCAGCAGGCTTTCCCGGGCGTACTGGTGTTGAAAGATCCATTCATCAAGGGCGTAGGTATAGAACTTATTGCCGAAATTTTGTTTGAAATTTTTTTGTTGGCTTCTTTGAAAGATCACCTCTGCCGGGGAGAGTCCCTGCAACAATTTATCGATGTATTCAATATTTCCTTCGGCTACAAAAAATTCTCCGGTAGAAATATCAAGAAATGAAATGCCCGTATTTTTTTCGGCGAGAAATACCCCGCAAAGAAAATTGTTATCGTTATGCTCCAGCAATTTGTCATTGGTAGCAACGCCGGGTGTAATGAGTTCAGTTACACCGCGTTTAACGATACCTTTTGCTGTTTTGGGATCTTCAAGTTGGTCACATATGGCAACACGGTAGCCTGCTTTTACCAGCTTGTGCAGGTAGGTATCAAGGGCATGGTGTGGAAACCCCGCCAGTTCCGCCGCGTCAGAATTCGCGCTGCTTCTTTTCGTCAGGGTGATGCCCAGTATCTTGGAAGTAGTGATAGCGTCCTGGCCAAATGTTTCGTAAAAGTCACCCACGCGAAAGAGTAAGATAGCATCCGGATATTTCGCTTTGATAGCACTGTGTTGACGCATTAAAGGAGTATCCGCTGAGGCCATTCTGTTGCTGTTTTCACACTGCTGCAGGGCAGCATCACCACTCAAAATTTGATTTAGCTATTTTTGCAAATTAAAGGTCTTTCATGAGAAAACTTGGGATGGATGAGTTGGAACGAAAATCTGTAAAGGAGGTGAAGCAGGCGGCAA
>JBBQSI010000106.1:0-9095 GCA_038213975.1 Chitinophagales bacterium | reverse complement strand
CCATGCAGTACCAGGCAGGCTGAGCGCTGCAGACCTCACGAAAATGATTGAGGCTGGCAACGGCATGGCGATGCTAACAACTGTACAAGGCCAGGAACTAACAATAATGGCTAATGGCAAAACAATTATGGTGAAAGATGCGAACGGTGGAACAGCGAACGTAACGATTGGCGATGTAATGCAAAGCAATGGCGTCATACACGTGGTGGATAAAGTACTGCTTCCTAAGTAAAACTCCTCAGTTCATTTGAACCAAATACCGGCCCCGATGGCCGGTATTTTTTGTTTAGTAAAAAACGATTGCCCGTTGAGTTTTACATTTGCAAAACTTTTCATTTAAAATACCTGGCGATTCGGGTCGCCAAGCAATGTTTGCTAAGAAAAAAGTGATCGTGGTATTGCCGGCTTATAATGCTGCTTTGACGATGGGGAAAACCCTCGCTGAAATACCCATGGACCTTGTAGATGAGATTGTGCTGGTAGACGATAACAGTACGGACAATACAATGGAAATAGCACGACAGCTCGGCATCTCACATATCGTGCACCATGACGAGAATAAGGGCTACGGAGGCAACCAAAAAAGCTGCTACAACAGAGCCCTGGAACTTGGCGGTGACATTGTGATCATGCTGCACCCGGATTATCAATACACGCCAAAGCTGCTCGTGGCGATGATATCCTTAATCGGGAATGATCTTTATAAAGTAGTATTCGGAAGTCGCATTCTCGGTAAAGGCGCTCTAAAGGGTGGCATGCCGATGTATAAATACATAGCCAACCGCTTGCTCACTTTTTTCCAGAACTCGCTGATGAACCAAAAATTGTCCGAATATCACACGGGCTACAGGGCATACCACCGGGAAGTGCTGGAGAAAATTGACTACATGAAAAACTCAGACGATTTTATTTTCGATAATCAAATGATCGCCCAAATCTTCTACAACAAATTTGAAATTGCAGAGATCACCTGCCCGACAAAATATTTTGAGGAAGCATCTTCCATCAATCTTCAGCGCAGTATTACATACGGATTTGGGGTGTTAAAAGTATCCGTGCTGTATTTCCTTACAAAGCTCAAATTGTACAAATGGAGATTGCTCACGGGCTAAACAACCGGCGGCGGGAACTGTACATCCTGATCCTGGTATTGTCAGGCATCTTTTTTTTTATTCCTTTTCTTGGCCGCGTTCATTTATTTGACTGGGACGAAATAAATTTTGCTGAATCAGCCCGTGAGATGATCGTAACGGGCAACTATCGCCGGGTGCAGATTAACTTTCAGCCCTTCTGGGAAAAGCCGCCCCTTTTCTTTTGGCTACAGGCATTGAGCATGCACCTGTTTGGTATCAATGAATTCGCGGCCCGCTTTCCAAATGCAATTTTCGGCATCATTACGCTGGTCACGCTGTTTCTCATCGGAGAACGTTATAAGAGCAAACAGTTTGGCTTTCTTTGGGCACTGAGTTACCTCGGCACCTTTCTGCCTCATCTGTATTTTAAGTCAGCTATTATCGACCCGGTTTTTAATTATTTTATTTTCGCCGGGCTGTATGCGATGTTCCGGTATGTGGAGGCGGAGCGTTCCCGGCGCAAAATCGTTTACTCTTTACTCTCAGGCGTGTTCCTTGGCCTTGCGACCCTTACGAAAGGTCCAGTGGGATTGCTCATTTTCCTCATCGCATTTTTCGTGTATTTCATTTTTACACGTTTCAAAAACTTCCCGGGTTGGAAGGCGATCCTTGCATTCGCCTTATTTTTTACAGGTGTTTGTTTTTTTTGGTTTGGCTTTGAAATTATTGACAACGGCTTTTGGTTCCTGAAAGAATTTCTTGTGTACCAGGCCGAACTTTTTCTGCATCCTGTTGCCAGTCATGGTGAGCCATTTTACTACCATTTTCTTGTTGTGCTGGTTGGTTGTTTTCCTATTTCAATTATCGCGCTGCCGGCATTTGTTACTACTATCAATCCTTTGCACAGGCGCTTCAACCTGTTGATGAAGATCTTGTTCTGGACAGTTATGATCCTATTCAGTATCACTACCACAAAGATTGTTCATTACTCTTCTCTCACCTATATCCCGCTGGCTTTCCTGGCGACATTATATATTGACAGCCTTATCGAAAAACAAAGGAAGATCCAGGGCTGGCAATTGCTGCTGCTCGGAGTATTCGGCCTGGTATTCTCGTTGCTCCTCTTCGCTATTCCGTATTTAGCAGAACACCCAGCACTCTTGCTGCCCTACCTGAATGATCCTTTTGCAGCAGCCAGCCTTAATGTGCAGGTAAATTGGATGGGGTTTGAAAAATTCATCGGGCTGGCATACTTCGTCGCTATCGCATTTTCACTTTATTTCCTTGCTAAAAGAAAAAACGTGAAAGGTTTTATGACACTCTTCTATTCAACTGCTCTTTGCCTTTTCATCTATCTGGTGGCAGTCGTTCCAAAAATTGAAAAATATTCCCAGGGGCCGGCAATTACTTTTTACGAGAGCCTGCAGGGTAAAGATGTCTATGTCTGGCCGGTCGGATTCAAAAGTTATGCGCAGTATTTCTATGCGCAAAAACCTATGCGTCCCGTTTACGGTGAGGCACAACAGGAAATGTTGTTAAAAGGAAAAATTGATAAGCCTGCCTACTTCGTTATCAAAAATACGAGGGACGGCTTTGAAGAAGATTGCAGTAATTGCAAACTTATCCGCCAGGAAGGTGGTTTCAAGTTTTACCGACGGGATCCCTGAGTTTTATGCAACAGCTTTATTTACCAGGTCAGCGGCTTCGCTGAGGAGAATGGCAGATTGTACTTTCAGACCGCTTTTATCTATAAGATCTTTAGCCACCTCTGCATTGGTTCCCTGCAAACGAACTATAATTGGAATTCCAATATTGCCAATTGACTGGTAAGCGTCTATAATGCCCTGGGCTACACGATCGCAGCGTACGATTCCGCCAAATATATTGATGAGAATTGCTTTTACTTTTGGATCTTTTAGAATGATCCTGAAGCCTGCCTCCACCGTTTGAGCATTTGCCGTGCCGCCGACATCGAGGAAATTAGCAGGTTCGCCACCGCTCAGCTGAATCATATCCATCGTAGCCATTGCAAGCCCGGCCCCATTTACCATGCAGCCAACGTTGCCATCGAGCTTTACAAAATTAAGATTGTACTTGGCAGCTTCCACTTCCGTTGGATCTTCTTCGCTGACATCCCGAAGCGAGGCAATTTCAGGATGACGCATGAGGGCGTTGTCATCTATATTCATCTTACAGTCTACCGCGATAATTTTATTGTCACTCGTTTTAAAAAGCGGGTTGATCTCGAGCATACTGCAGTCAAGCCCGACATAGGCATTGTAAAGATTGCTTACAAATTTCACACAGCTTTTAAACGCGTCTCCTTTCAGTCCAAGATTGAAGGCAATTTTTCTTGCCTGGAAAGAGGGAAGCCCTCCACCGGGATGTACCCACTCTTTATATATTTTTTCAGGCGAATCATGGGCCACATCTTCGATATTTACGCCACCTTCCGTGCTGTACATGATCACGTTTTTGCCCTTGGCACGATCAAGCAAAACAGAAAGATAAATTTCCTTTACTTCATTAGGTCCTTCGTAATACACATCCTGCGCTACCAGCACTTTATTTACCAATTTGCCCGACTCCCCTGTTTGTACTGTTACCAAAGTGCCACCGATTAAATTTTGCGCAATACGCTTGACGTCTTCTGCATTTTTTGCGACAGCTACACCACGTTGTTCGGTCCCTTTTACTGTACCCTTACCCCTGCCACCGGCGTGTATCTGTGCCTTCACTACGGCGAACTTGCTTCCATACTGGCTGTTGATATATCGGTAAGCTTCTTCGGCTTCTGCCGGCGTATTGCAGGCGATTCCTTCCTGCACGGGTACATTGTATTTCTTCAATAATTCCTTGGCCTGGTACTCGTGTAAATTCATTTTTCCGGTTTTGGGCGAAGATAAAATCTAAAATACAAAGTGGATAATGTTTTCTGTACCATCCATTACAAACGATTAAAAGTTTCCGTGGCTTCTTATGAAGCCCTTAACACAGGCTCTTTCACCGGCCTTATGTCATTCACTTACCTTTGGGCGAAACTGTGAGCTTATGGTGAAAGAAGTGGAAGAAGCAGTATCCTTTATTCTATCAAAAAATGTTGTCGTCCCCGGGATCGGCGTGGTACTCGGGAGTGGATTGGGAAGCTTTAGAAATGAGATAAAGGAAGCTGTCAGGATAAGTTATGCTGAGATTCCGAACTTCCCTGTAAGCACAGTAGAAGGCCACGAAGGCGAACTGATATTTGGAAAACTCGGCGGGAAAAATATTGTGGCCATGGCTGGCAGGTTTCATTACTACGAGGGTTACACGACGCAGCAAGTCGTATTTCCTATCCGTGTAATGAAATTCCTTGGCGTAAAAACGGTGCTCATCAGTAATGCTGCTGGTGGTACAAATACTGACTTCCGGGTAGGCGACCTGATGATTATTCAAGATCATATCAGCCTGCTCGCCTTGAACCCTCTGCTTGGAAAAAACGAATCAGCCTTCGGCACACGCTTCCCGGACATGAGCGAGCCGTATGATAAATCACTGATATCTCTCTGCAAACAAATAAGTGAACAAATAAATATACCAGTGCACACAGGAGTGTACATGGGGGTTACGGGTCCATCTTTTGAGACGAGATCTGAATATAAAATGATCAAAGTACTTGGTGCAGATGCCGTTGGCATGAGTACGGTGCAGGAAGTGATTGCCGCCGTCCATTTGGGAATGAAAGTATTTGCTATGAGCGTTATTTCCGACATCGGGATCAGGGAAGAAGAGAATACCATCACCCACGAAGAGGTATTGCAAGCTGCCAGGGAAGCAGAGCCAAAGCTTTCAAAAGTGTTTGCCAAAATGATTGAAGCAATTTAGATCTGCGTGAAGTTGCCATATAAATATTTTAGAGGGCGCATTCCAAATTGTCGCCGGTTGGTGGAGACACCAACCGGGTTGGTTCGCCGTGGGCGGTGTCCCCACCGCCGACGAGCAGCACGGCAAATCTACAATTTGAAATGCACCCATTTTAGACCCCTTTTTTCAAAAAAAGTATTGCTGCTTTTCATCCTGTGCGGTGTTCTCTTTTCCGCTGGAGCTCAAGTGCCGGGCGTACTTCGCGGTCGCAGCGGAGGCATCCCGAACAGGAGCAGCGGCCCGGCTCCAAAAGGTGCAACTTCCCGGGCCGATAGCCTTGGCTTCAAACATCGCGATGACCTCGCAGATTCCATCACCATTTATTATCGTTACCTGGATTCTATTTTACCAAGCAGGATTGACAGCTCTCTGGACGATTTCAATCGCATATATCCTATACCTGCTGACTACGTTGACCTGGGCAACACCGGCACTGCTGCATTTCCCATAATGTTTACGCCTACACTCACTGCGGGCTGGGATCCCGGCCTGCATGCCTTCGATCTCTATCAGTTTACCCTGGACGACACGCGTTTCTTTAAAACAACGAGGCCTTATACACAATTAACTTATTTATTAGGCAGCGGTAAAGAACAGGTGATAGACGTTCAGCACACCCAGAATATAAAGCCTACCTGGAATGCAGGTCTCCAATACCGGCTGATTTCGTCACCGGGGTATTTCTTAAATCAAAATTCCAATCACAACAACTATCGCTTCTTTAGCAGCTACCAGGGCAAAAGAAAACGCTATTCTTCTTACTTCGTGCTGCTCGGTAATAAATTGACTGTGTCAGAAAATGGCGGCATCGCCGATGACGCTTTCTTAGCGGATGCAAACAGGAAAAATCGTTTCACTGTTCCTATTAATCTTGGCGCAAGCGACAACAACGGCAATAATGTATTTTCCACCGCCGTGAATACAGGTAACAAATATTCAAACTTCAAAGCCTTTTACCGGCACTCCTACGATGTCGGAAAGAAAGATTCCATCATCATCAATGACAGCACCAGGGAGTATCTTTTTTATCCTAAGCTTCGCTTCCAGCACACTTTTGATTACAGCGCCTATACTTATCGGTTTGGCGACACCGTTAGTAACACTGTTTCTGGTATCGATGACATTGCCAAAGACTCTGCATTTTTTCAGGACAATTATAACTTAACAATCAAAAGAATTCGGGGCTTCAATTTTTACCTGCAGGATCAATGGCGGTATATCTCTAATGATTTTGCGATCCGGCAGTTTCCCGAAACAAAGAATCCCGCACAGTTCATCGAAGCGGGCATCAAGCTCGAAAACTTTACGGGCCGCTTTTCACAATCGTCCAGGCACGACAATATTTTGCAGGTAAATGATTTGCCGGAACGGGAGGAGAAGTTTTTCAACATCATCCTGCATGGCGAATACCGGAACAAAACGCGTAACCGAAAATGGGACGCCCTGCTCAAAGGGGAGTTTTATACTGCCGGCCATAATGCCGGCGATTATAGTGCATATGCTACGCTCAACCGCTATCTGAATCCTAAATTGGGCAATATTAATGTTGGATTTCAAAATGTAAACAGGACACCTTCGTATATTTTTGAAGCAAGCTCTTCTTTTAATCTCGACTCGTCTTTTGAGAGAAAAAAAGAAAATATTACGATGATATTTGCCGGTGCCAACAATCGGAGGTTTTCATTGTATGCCAGGAATATCTCCATTACTAACTACGCTTATTTCAAAAACTTTTATGAGGGCGATCAGTTCAATGGGCTCCTAAATATTACGCAGGTTTATCTTTCTACAAAAAGTAAAATTGTTGGTCACCTCAACCTTTACAGCGATTTCATTGTGCAACAAACCACGGGTAACAACCCGGTGAGAGTGCCACTGTTTTTTACAAGACAGCGCCTGGCGTTTGAAGGTGTGTTCTTTAAAAATCTTAACCTGAGTACTGGCCTCGATGTACGATACAATACGCCCTATAAGGCAAACAATTATTCGCCTGTGGTTGGTCATTTCTTTCCGCAGGACTCTGTCACCATTTCTAATTTGCCAACCGTCGGCGCATATTTTAATTTCAGAATTAAATCGTTTACTGCACTAATACAGGTGCAAAATCTGAACTCGGTAACTTTCCAGGAGGGGCTGGGATTTCTAAACAATAACCTGAATGCGCCAAACTATCCGGCTCCAGGCTACGTTTTTAGGTTTGGTGTGGTATGGCGCTTTGTCAATTAAAGGCTACCGTGACAAGGGATTCCTTCAGGTCATTATTTTTACGGTCATGGAAATTGAATTAAGAAAAATAGAGCCGGGTGACAACCGCCAAATGGCAACAATCATTCGAAGCTGCCTTGAAGAATTTGGCGCCAACAAACCCGGTACAGTTTACTTTGATCCGACCACAGATGCCTTGTCAGAACTTTTCAATGTTAGCGGAAGTAAATATTTTGTTGCCGTTAAAGGCGCCGAACTGCTTGGCGGCGGTGGCTACTTTCTCACCAAAAAGCTTCCTCCTCACACATGCGAATTAGTGAAACTTTATGTTGCCGGAAGTGCCCGCGGCATTGGTTTAGGAAAATTGCTCATGGAGAAATGCCTTTCAGCCGCCAAAGAAGAAGGCTATGAACAAATATACCTGGAGTCTATGCCGGAGCTGCTACCTGCCCTTCATCTTTACAACAAATATGGTTTTCAAAAAATCCAGGTTGCGCTGGGCGACAGCGGGCATGGCGGCTGCAGCATCTTTATGTTGAAATCGCTTTGATCAGGTGTCTTGAACGATCTGTACCTCTGCCACGGGGCTGAAAAGAAAAAGCTTACCTGAACTAATTTCCCTGCAGAGAAAACGTTTCCGTACACGTTCACCCTTTGTAAAGATCCGCCCGCCCTTTTCCTTAAAAATACTTTTTGCAGGAAGATCTTCCAGCAGGAAGAGCCCGGGCTTTTTCTTATCATACTTTCGTAAAACCCGCAATAAGGATTCTTCAGCACAAGAACTCGCTGCCGGGTTTTTGAGGCTCTTCTTTAATTCCAGCTCAACGTCCGCAGGAAAGATTTTTTTCGCCAGGAATGTCTTAAGGATCTTGCCAAATTCCAATTTCCATTCCCGCCCATGCGGCATGATCCTGTTTCCATATATTTCATAAGTCACCAGGTGCGCTAGCTCGTGGAGCAACGTGATGAGGAAGGAATATTTATTTAAGTTGCCATTAATGCTGATCCGGTGATTTTTATCCGACATCGCATTACGGTAGTCACCAAGAATGCTTTTTCGTTCACGCGTGATAGTAAGGTGAACTTTGTAATGGTTTAAAAAACCAGCAACGTCTTCAAAAGATTCTTCGGGAAGATATTGTCCCAGTTGATCAAGAGGAGTTTCTTTCTTTGCCATTATTGTTGCTACGCAAGTTTTTCAACAGTTGCCGTATCTCAATTGTTGTATATAAAAGGTACAGGCCCATGGAAATAAATAATGCCGGCTTGTTTATCTGGCGGCCGGATAAAAAAATATAAAGTAAGAAAGCTATGATTACCACGAACATTTTGATCATCAGTGACCCTAAGATACTTCGCATGAACGCATGGTGATTTTTTGATCTGGCACCGCTGTGCTGCCAAAAAAATGCTACAAGGGTTAGCGCGATAAGTAAAGTATTCGCTGAATAAAGAAAAGTGGTACTGACGCCATTTCGTTCCAGCGTCGGAGAAAATACAAGAACGAGCGCAGTAATAACGATGAAAAAAATCAACACCGGCCGGACACTCCTGAGCATATTAAGTCATGGTTTTTTAGAGGTTTCGCGGAACATTTTATACACTAGGCCAAAAATGACCAGGAGCGGCAGCAGCCAAACAAAAAGCGTGATTTAATGATGCAGCTGTTCGTCTGCCTTTAAACCAATAAATTCGCCAATACCGATGCTTACGAGAAATTGCAGTCCCATACCTGCATACCGCATTAGTTGTCTTCGGTTGTCGTTGTCTGTGTTTGCCATTTGGTTAATTTCTCCGGTTACCGGGCCGCAATTTTAACCGTGTCGTATCCAGCGGCACGGTATTACCCTTCAATACTCTCTCGATGTTTTGAATATATTGCTGTTCTTTTATGAGCATCGTGTTAATGGAATC
>JBBQSI010000105.1:0-9109 GCA_038213975.1 Chitinophagales bacterium | reverse complement strand
CCAGAAGCAGCTTTCCCTTTCATGGCTCCATACCCGCCCCTCGTCCAAATAGCTTTGAGAGGGATACGGTAAAGGAACCTGTATTGAATTAATACTGCTCAACAAATTATGATTGAAAAATAACATATCAAAAAGTATAGTCGTCGTTGAAATCTAAAAAGATCTGAGTTAAAATTAAAGTTTCTGGACCAAAATTTTAGTATGCTATTATCCCAATCCGTCGCCAAATAATCATAGTGCACTTTTTACCCATTACTTCCAATGAGGTTAGTTGGTAAACACTTCAGCCGGCATAAAATATTAATGTTTTGTTTATTGTGCGTATTCTCTCAAACGATCTAACTACTTTTATCTGTCTTACAGACAGGCTGATATCACGCCGCTAAAATCAATAGTTGGAATAATAATCTCTTAAAATTTGGCGCTGAACAAAGGGTAATCTGGCGACATTTTTTGGGAAGCGCCCCTGGGGCTATGTGCATATAATTCTTTAATATCGCCTGACGCTGATTTGAAGACAGGCGCTGGTTAAATATGTTGAAGTTGATGAATTTAAAATATAGGCTCGGGCATTCGCGATGCATACTAGCTGTTCTAATCTATCTGACGTTTTTTGCGATCAGTTGCAGGCAGGGAGATGCAGCACACAGCAGGGATGGGGCCGTAGCACCGGAAAAAGCAGTTTCTACTTTTCAACTTGAGGATGGATTTCAAATAGAACTTCTGGCTTCAGAACCGCTGATATCTGATCCGGTAGATATGGAAATAGACGAGTATGGGCGGCTATATGTTGTGGAAATGCATGGCTACCCATTAGATAAAAGCGGATCAGGTAACATTAAAATGCTAACAGACACCGACGGTGATGGAAAGCTTGACAAAAGCACTGATTTTGCGGAAGGGCTCGTGTTGCCAAATGGAGTAATGCGCTGGAAAAAGGGTATACTTGTTAGCGATGCACCCAATGTCCTGTACTTAGAGGATACAAATGGAGACGGGAAGGCAGATGTGAGGGACACGGTTCTGACAGGATTTTCCTTATCTAACCCACACATTAATGTCAACAATCCACTGTTTGCGATGGATAATTATATTCATCTCGCCCACCGAGGTGCTATTACCACACGTAAGTATGAAAATGTCTTTGGTGATAAGGGGGATGAGATTCATTTTCCAGGTTTTCCTGGCGGTCCCACGCTTCCTAAAAATGCTAATAACCATTGTGTTCGCTTTCGGCCTGATGATCATCTCCTTGAAATGACCTCAGGAGTTGCACAGTTTGGACACACGTTCGACCGTTGGGGCCATTATATCTATGGCGATAATCAAAATCATGCAATGGCCGTAGTGATAGAAGCACAGTATGTGAACCGGAATCCGGAAATACCGGTTTCTGGCGCAATAGATGCGATTTCTGATCATGGAGCTGCCGCGGAAATTTACCAGATCACTACTAACCCGGAACGCCAACTACTTAGCGGGGTTGGAACGATGACTTCAGCTTCAGGAATTACCGATTATTGTGGCGGCTTATTTCCCGCCCCGTTTGATAATGACGTGACTTTTATTTGCGAATCAGTTAGCAACCTGGTACACGCCGATAAGCAGCGGGATTCTGGCGCCAGTTTCATCTCTAGCCGCGTCGGTACTCCGCAGAAAGAATTTCTTGCTTCAAAAGATGCCTGGTTTCGACCGGTAAACACATATGTGGGTCCGGACGGTGCTTTGTACGTAATAGATTATTACCGGCAAATTATTGAGCATCCGGAATGGATGTCTGAGGATGCGGTGGAAGCCGGTGGCTTATACAATGGTAAGAACATGGGACGCATTTATCGAATTACCCCAAAGAGAACGAAACCGGCTGAGTGGATGAAAAACTTGAAACTAGGCGATGCAAGCTCATCAGAGTTGGTAAGCTACCTTAATAATAAAAATTATTGGTGGCGCATTAATGCGCAACGATTATTGATGGACCGTGATGATAAATCAATAATCCCTGACCTGGTAAATGTGGCTGCGAACGCATCCATGCCAGAGGGAAGACTGCATGCACTTTGGAGCCTTGAGGGTTTGAAGGAACTTAATCCTCAAATCATCACAAAGGCATTGCAGGATTCGGTTGCGGGTATCAGGGAAAACGCCATCAAGCTTGCGGAGCTTCATTTGAAAATTTTTCCTGAGATCATAAGCCATCTATATCTCTTGCAAAAGGATGCTGATCCCAAAGTACGGTTTCAATTATTATGCACACTTGGCTCGGTAGTTTCGTCTCACGCTGAGGAGATTCGTAATAAATTACTATTTCAGGATATTAATGATAAATGGGTACAGATTGCAGCGTTGTCTGCTTCTTCTTCACATTCAGGTTCCTTATTAGCGCTGGTTTTAAACAACTATAAAATTGATGTGCCTTCTTATGGATCGCTGGTGCAACGATTAACAACCATGGTAGGAAATGGGAGCGATAAGGCCGCTATTCACGCGCTAATTGAAAAAGCTACATCATTGGAAAACGTTATTCCGTGGCAGGGACCTGTACTGGAGGGCATTGCCCAGGGATTGAGGACTAATAAATCAAAATCAATTGCCAATAGCGAGCAGATAAATCTTATTAAAATATTCTTTACTCATCCATCGGAGGAGGTAAGAAGGGGAGTATTGCATATTTTGAAGGTCACCGGTATTTCGGACAAATCACTTGCGGAAGCTTCAGTAAAGAGAGCTGCAAGTATTGCAGCAGATGAAAATATACCTAACGATAAAAGAGCTGATGCGATAAATTTTCTTGCACTGCATAATCCTTCGCAGCACGTGAAGTTGCTGGAAGAATTAATAAAACCGCAGGAAAATCCCGCTGTTCAACTGGCAGCCTTGCAAACACTCAATGTTGTTCCTGACCTTACCGTTTCTAAATATATTTTGCAGGTATGGCCTGCTATGACGCCCGGCATAAGGGATGCGGCGTTGAATACTTTCATGTCAAATCCCGAGCGAATGAATCTGCTGCTCGATGCAGTGGCGGCGAAGCAGGTTCCTGCGGCGAGTTTAGGCTGGCCCCGGACGTCCTCACTCCTGAACCAGGATAATGATACGGTACGAATTAAAGCAAGGGCGTTGCTGGTAAATAAAGACCAGGAGAAAATCAATAAAGAATTCGAACAAGCATTAGAACTGAAGGGTGATCCCGTAAATGGCAGAGTAATATTCCAGCAAAATTGTGGCTTGTGTCACCAGGTGAGGGGAGAAATTGGAATAAAATACGGCCCCGATTTGGGAACGGTTCAAAATTGGCTTGCCAAAGATATTCTGGCAAATGTGCTTGCGCCAAATGCCTCAATTGCTTTGGGCTTCGATCTGTGGGACGTGAAGTTAAGCAATGGGGAATCTTTTCAAGGCATCATTTCCAATGAAACTTCTACAGCTATTACTTTGCATCCAGCACCGGGGCAGGAAAAGATTATTAACAGACAGGATATTGAATCACTGACTGTAACTAAAAATTCAGCTATGCCGGTGCTCACCTCTCAGCTAAACTATCAGCAAATGGCAGATATACTGGCATTTCTCAGGGAAGGAAAATAAATACTTAGCTTATGCTCATAAATAAAACAGGATTTTTTTTAATTGTTACATGCTTACTGTTTTGTAAACTAGATTTTGCCCAAAGTAAACCTGTGGGCACGTTGGACGTTGGTGTAGCTAAAATTGATATTACTCCTTATGGTCCTATCCGCCTCAGTGGATATTTGCGCTGGGGCAACCGCGGCAATGAATCGGAAGGGGTATTACAGCAATTGTGGGCAAAAGCCATCGCTATTGGGAGCGATGAACAAGGTCCGTCCGTTATCATAACAGTTGATCTTGCCGGCATCCAGGCACATATGACTGCCGAAGTAGGAAACTGGCTGGCAAAACAAACAAAGTTCAATCCTGAGCACCTCTCTATCTGCGCTTCTCATACTCATTCCGGGCCCGATATGGGCAATTCACATAACATGTATTTTGAACCGCTACTTCCTGCTGATCAACTGGCACGTATCGCTTTTTATCTTGATTCGCTAACGCCCAAATTAGAAAAGGTGGCGCTGCAGGCTTTGAAAAACCGTAAACCGTCTTTAGTGTCATGGGGCCAGGGAAGTGTCGGGTTTGCGGTGAATCGCCGCGTTATTAAAGACGGGGTGTGGGTCGGGCAGGCTCCGGTACCGGATGGTCCTGTTGATCATTCTTTACCCATATTACGGGTTACCGATCTCAATAAAAATATTACTGCGCTATTTGTGAGTTATGCATGTCACGGAACAACCGTGTTAGATGATATAAATAAAGTACATGGCGACTGGATTGGTGAAGCACAACGGCTCATAGAATTAAATCATCCCGGCGCTGTTGCGTTAGTAGCCCAGGGTTGCGGTGGAGACTCTAATCCCATGGAACGTGGCACACTGGAAGCAGCCACCCATAACGGGCAACATATAGCGGATGAAGTTGAACGGTTGCTAAAGAATTCGCTACAGCCCATTACCGTGGCGCCTGTGGTAAGGGTGAAAAAAATACAATTGCCATTTGACCATGTTCCTGATGTGGCTGAATTTACGGAGTTGATGAAAGCAGGCGGCGCGAAGGGCCATAATGCGGAAGTTTACCTTGAGCGTATTGTAAGAGGAATTCCAATTGATTCTGCCATGACTTACCCAATACAAAGCTGGACATTTGGCAGACAGCTTACGATGTTATTTTTAGCGGGTGAAGTGCTGGCGGATTATTCCCTGAGGTTAAAAAAAGAATTAGGCGGAAAACATCTCTGGATCAATGCCTACGCTAATGATGTGAAAGCCTATATTCCAACAAAACGGGCGATAAAAGAAGGGGGGTATGAAGTGGAAGGGAACATGTATTATTATGATCATCCATTCAGCTTTTCAGAAGATATCGAAGAGAAAATAATCAGCGCTGTACGTAGCATAGTGCCGGCTTTAACGACATCAAAAGCTACTAAGAAATTATCCAAGTGAAAAAGCATTTCTATAAAAGAGTATCATGAGGGAAAGCCATCTTAAAGCCGCCTGGGTAGCGATATTACTGTCTTCCGTCCTTATTGGTGTTGCTCAAAAAAAATCAAATCAATGGCGCAAGCTCTTCAACGGAAAAGACCTTACAGGGTGGGATACTTATCTAAGACCCCCCGATATGTTAGGATATGGTGACACAGTTATCCCTTATCACCCGATAGGTTTGAACAAAGACCCGCTGCATGTCTTCACTATTCATGACGGGATGCTGCATATATCTGGAGAAGTATGGGGCGCCGTTACTTTTAAAGAAGTTTTTAGCAATTATCATTTGCGTTTCCAAATAAAATGGGGGGAGAAAAAGTACGCACCGAAGGATACGTTGCCACGAGATGGAGGAATACTTTTTCACGGTACTGACGGATTCGATTATGCCTTTAAGTGTTGGATGCGGAGCATGGAAATGCAGGTACAGGAAGGCGAGATAGGTGATTTTTTCAATGTGGGTGGAGGTGTGGCAGAATTCCAGGTGTTACCTGGCATCAAAACTATTTACAACGAAACTGCAGATATTTATGATGCAACAAAACCTCCGGAACCACATCCGGGCAGGGTTTACAGATCAGGGAATTTCAGCAGTCCGCATGGGGAATGGACTACCGGAGAACTTATTGCCCGCCAGGCTGACGCCGTGTTTATCGTCAATGGTTTTGTCGTGAACCGCATGTACAACATTTTTCGCACCGACCTGATGCAGCAGGTTACGCGTGGCAAAATTCAATTTCAAAGCGAGGGAGCAGAACATTATTACAGGAACATTGAAATCCGGCCAATTTCATTTGTACAATCTGATCCTAAGCTTGTGACGCCCGCAAAAGAAGTTGAAGTAACACGGAATGGAAAATCACAAATTGAAATCACCAACAAAGGTGAAGCAATTGAGATTATTGCGGCCGAATTGATAGGAAAAAATATTGAACAATTTGTAGTGAAGTTGCCGACATTGCCGCTCTTTTTAAAGAAAGGAGACAAAATGGTGCTCCCGGTTTCTTTAAAGGATGGTGATACTACTCCAAACCAGGTGCTGTTTCGGTTGGAGACGGTCCTTGGGCCGGTGGCCGATTATAAGGTATCGCTTATTTCAAAGTAAAAGAAGAATCGAAATTATCACAATGAAGAATTATCAAAAGAATTGCGGGATACTGATTGTAGCTGTTTTATTGCTTCAAACAACCTTCTCTCAAACTGATACGGTTTTTAAAACTATATCGTTAAACGATCTTAGTGATTTTGCAGATCCTCCATCAAACTGGACCATTGCATCCGATGCTGAAGGCGATTTTACCAGGGGCCTGGATCTGAGGGCAATTAAAGGAACAGGTGCAATTGTAAACGATGTTTCGAAAAATAACCGCATGCATCTTTACACAAAAGAGGAATTCGGTGATATAGAAGTGTCGCTTGATTTTATGATGGCAAAAAATTCTAATTCCGGCGTTTACCTACAGGGCCGTTATGAAGTACAATTGTTGGATAGCTGGACCAGGCTCAATCCTACCACTGCTGATGTAGGGGCGATTTATTCCAGGTGGAATGAAGAGCGCGGTAGTTATGAAGGGACGCCGCCATACATGAATGTGGCAAGAGCTCCGGGATTATGGCAAAAATTGCACCTGAAATTTCGTGCTCCTGAATTTGATGCGACCGGTAAGAAAATAAAGAATGCACGTTTCGAAGAAGTGTATTTGAATGGAGTGTTAGTGCAGCAGGCTACGGAAGTTACGGGACCCACTAACTCTTCTATGTATCAAGATGAACAAAGCATAGCGCCATTAGTGTTGCAGGGTGATCATGGACCGGTTGCTTTTAAAAATATCCGGTATCGCAGACTTCCGCCTTTTGGGGATAGTATTCTGCCCCAAACCGATCGCACTTATTGGGAATCGAGGAATCCAATCATTCTCTCTCCCGGATCGAAAAATTACGTGCTGAGAAGTTATATGGATCATGAAAATGAAAAGCTCACTCACATAATTTCTGTCGGTAGTCCATTGGAAGTAAGTTTTACTTATAATTTAAAAGAAGGGGCTTTAATAAAAGCATGGCGCGGAAAATTTTTAGACGCCACGAGGATGTGGAATGAAAGAGGCGAACCGCAGCTGGCTCTTCCGATGGGAAGTGTTATAAATTCGCAAAACGCACCAGCGCTGGCCGTGCTTGCCAATGGAAGCGGCTCCTGGCCTGATTCTGTTGCCTTTGATAATTTTCAGAATCACGGGTATAGTTTGTCAAAGAACAGAACTCCGGTGTTTGCTTATACACTTTATGGTATCGACGTACGGGATAGTATTGGCATCCTGGAAAATGGACAAGGCATCGTGAGAAGCATTACTGTCGCGAATCCTGCGCCTGATCTGTTTTGTCGACTTGTGAATGGAAAGAATATCATTCAAATTAACGATTCACTGTACGCCGTCAATGATCGTTCCTTTTATATCATGGTTGATAAAAAGTTCAAGCCGGTAATTCGGAATTCAGGCAAAGAGCAGGAGTTGCTTATCAGGTACGACAACAACACAATAGTATATTCTCTTATTTGGTAGATGAAAAATTTAATGATGAACATTTTTTTTAAGAATTTCAGAAGATGTAGCCTTGCGATAACCAGCAGCTTAATAGTTTTATCATCTTCGGCGCAGCATAATAATGCAGACACCGCCATCATTCAGAAAGAAGAAGACTTTTATAAAATATACACCATTCCGATTCCGGAACAAGTGCAGCTCGAAGTAGGCGGAATGACTTTTTTGCCGGATGATAGGCTTGCAGTTTGCACCCGCCGCGGCGAAGTATGGGTAATAAGAAACCCTTATATGAAAAACGGTACTTATCCGCAATTTTCACTCTTTGCTCAGGGCTTACATGAGCCATTGGGTCTAAACTATATTGATGGCGCACTATATACCACCCAGCGCTCAGAACTTACAAGGCTTACAGACACTGACCATGACGGTGAAGCGGACGAATACCGAACTATATATTCATGGCCGCTTTCCGGTAACTACCACGAATATGCGTATGGGCCAATCAAAGACCGTGATGGTAACCTGGTTGTTACATTGAATCTAGGATGGACTGGCGTCGAGAGAAGTTTATCCAGATGGCATGGCTGGATGTTGAAGATTTCCAAAGATGGTAAGATGAAACCCTATGCTTCCGGAATGCGGTCCCCGGCTGCTTTTGCTTTGAACAAAGACGGCGATATTTTTTATGCTGAAAACCAGGGAGGCTGGGTAGGTTCCGGGCACATTACTCAAATAAACGAAGGTGATTTCCTCGGTCATCCCGAAGGTCTGAGATGGGCCGACCTTCCGGGCTCTCCCATTAAACTCCGGATGAGTGATATTCCAGATACAGACGAGCCAAAATACGACGTTGCAAAAAGAGTAGCTGGTTTGAAAAGTCCTTCAGTTTGGTTCCCGCAATCTATCCTTGGCATATCTACTTCAGGTATTCTGCCTTATAGCGACCAGGGAAAAATGGGGCCGTTTGAAGGACAGTTGTTTGTAGGTGACCAGGGGCAAAGTAAAATAATGAGGGTAGATCTGGAAAAAATAAACGGCGTTTACCAGGGCGTTTCTTTTCCATTTAGAGAAGGTTTCAGTTCTGGTGTGCTACGGCTGAACTGGGGATCTGATGGGAGCATGTTTGTGGGTATGACGGCGAGAGGGTGGGGATCAACAGGAGGAGAGTCTTTTGGCCTACAACGACTTGAATGGACTGGCAATATGCCATTTGAAATGAAGACTGTAAAAGCAAGGCCCGATGGCTTTGAGATTGAATTCACTCATCCGGTTGACGTCAAAAGAGCTAAAGATCCGAAGTCGTACGAGCTGACCAGCTTCACTTATAAGTATGGACATAATTATGGCAGCCCGGTTATCAATGAAGGTGACTGCCCGATTAAGGCCATTGAAGTTTCTCCGGATGCACTAAAGGTTAGGATTGTCGCCGACAGCCTTAGGCTTGGATACATCCATGAAATTAAGGCTGCAGGTGTGCGCTCAAAAAGGAATATTTCCCTGCTTCATGATTTT
>JBBQSI010000104.1:0-9193 GCA_038213975.1 Chitinophagales bacterium | reverse complement strand
AACAAGCCCTCGATTTTAATCTAAGAAATTCGGCTCCACTTTGTCTTCCCTCGCTGGCTTTCCAGGAAAGTTTTTAATCCCTGGTTTTGCTCTCCTGCCAATTCCGGATCTATTTCAATAACTGACTCAGCAGAAATGCGGGCTTCCTCCAGGATTGCTTTGTCCTCTAAAATATTCGCTATTTTGAAATTAAGCAAACCGCTCTGCCTTGTTCCTTCTACATCACCCGGGCCCCTGATCTCCAGGTCTTTTTCGGCGATCTTGAAACCATCATTTGTTTCGCACATAATCCCGATCCGCAACTTGGCTTCCCTGGAAATATTTACCCTCGTGGAAAGAATACAGTAGCTTTTTACACTGCCCCTTCCTACCCGTCCCCTTAACTGGTGAAGCTGTGGCAAACCGAACTTTTCCGCACTTTCGATAAGCATTACTGAAGCATTTGGCACATCCACTCCCACTTCTATAACGGTCGTGGAGACTAATAGGTTGGCTTCTCCTTTGACAAACCTTTCCATGTTCGTATTTTTTTGCTCCGCCTTTTGGCGACCGTGCACCATGCTGATGGTGTAGTTTGCTTCCGGAAAAAATGCCTTCACTTCTTCGTAACCTTTCATCAGGTTTTCAAAGTCCAGTTTGGGAGACTCCTCAATAAGCGGATATATTATATAGGCCTGGCGTCCTTTAAGGATCTCCTGTTTTATGAAGTCCATCACTTGTGGACGGCCATACTCTTTTTTATGCACTGTCACAATCGGTGTCCTTCCCGGCGGGAGTTCGTCGATCACACTGTAGTCCAAATCACCATATGCCGTCAAAGCGAGTGTTCTTGGGATTGGCGTTGCAGTCATGACAAGGACGTGAGGTGGTAGCTCATTTTTTTTCCAAAGTTTCGCCCGCTGCGCTACTCCAAATCGATGTTGCTCATCTACAATCGCCAGCCCGAGATTTTTAAAGACCACCCGGTCTTCTATCACGGCATGCGTTCCAATTAATATTTGGACCTCGCCACTTTCACAACCCTCGAGGATTTTCTTGCGTTCGCGTGCCCTGGTAGATCCGGTTAGGATTTTTACATTGACGGGTAAGGCTTTCAGCATACGGGAAAGGCTCTGGTGATGCTGAACAGCCAGGATTTCAGTTGGCGACATAAGGCAGCTTTGAAACCCGTTCCCGGCGGCGATCACCATAACCGAAAGGGCCACGATCGTTTTGCCGGAACCGACATCACCCTGCAGCAATCTGTTCATTTGCCGTCCGCTGCCAATGTCTTTTCTAATCTCCCGGATCACCCTTTTTTGGGCTTCAGTTAACTCGAAAGGAAGATGGTCTTTATAAAATATATTAAATAGGTCTCCCACTTCGGTGAAAGTGTACCCGCGGGATGCACGGTGCCTTTTCACTCTGCGCAAACCCATGCGTACCTGTGCGATGAACAGCTCTTCAAATTTCAACCGACGAATTGCCGCATTGCTGTCATCGATGGATCCAGGAAAATGTATTTTTCTGAAAGCTTCAAACCTGTTCAATAACTTATACCTGTCGATGAATTCCTGGGGAATATTTTCATCGACATCCTTTTCCGAAAGAAGGCCCAGCAATGTCGCTGTAAGTTTAGCTATTTGCCTCCCTCCGAGTCCACGACCTTTGAGCTTTTCTGTACTCGGGTAAACAGGATCGAAAAATGCCTTCACTTCTTTTCGATCTCCTTCCACCAGATCGAGCTCCGGGTGAGTGATCTGTGGAGAATTTTGAAAAAAAGAGACTTTACCAAAAGCCTTATACCGGCCACCAATTTTCAGCGTATTTTCGACCCAGCCAATGCCCTGGAACCATACCAACTCCATTTCCCCGGATCCATCACTTAATATGCCCACCAGCCGACGCCCCCGTTTTTCTCCAACAACCTCCAGCGAAATCAATTTCCCTTCCACCTGCAAGTAATCCGCAACGTTGTACTGGATTCCGCCAATCTGTGTGATGTTTCTTTTGTCAAGATATCGAAATGGAAAATATTCTAGCAAATCGCCAAAAGTAAAAATGCCTGCTTCTTTTTTTAATAGATCACCTTTAAGCGGGCCTACACCTTTAAGGTATTCGACCGGATTCGATAATATTGACGAAAGCGTTGAAATAATTTTTTAGACAAATATAATCACGGGCGTTACCAATCATTTTAAGCTTTGGCTGCAGTTTCAAACTATAAACAATCATGCTAAAGCGAAATACTAATTTTGAGCTTAAGCAAACCGCGAAATTTTCCCGGATAATATGATCACCCGCATACGCAAAAGGCTGTCAAAAATTTTTGCCGAATTCACGCTCTTCTCAATCGAAGTATTGACCCTTGTGATCGTATTCTCTCTTGCGCTGATATCTTTTATCCTGATTGCAAGAATGGTTTTCGCAGGAAACACCACTGCATTTGATAACAAAGGCTTCAATTTTGTCGCGAGCTATGTGTCCAACATGAACACAACGATCATGAATTTTTTCACATTTCTTGGAACACACGGCTTTCTCATACCTGCAAATTTATGCCTGACGGCGTGGTTCCTTTTTGTGAAAAAACGCAGGTGGAATTCAATAAAAATTCCTGCCATTGCGATTAGCAGTTTGATTTTGATGTTCCTTTTAAAAACAATTTTTAAGAGGAACCGGCCTTTGACGCCGCTCCTGCACGAAGCAAAAGGATTTAGTTTTCCGAGCGGCCATGCATTAATGTCTGTTACCTTTTATGGACTCCTGATAGTGATTGTCTGGGAATTTGTAAAAGCACCCTGGTTACGCTGGTTGCTCTCGATTTTGCTTGCACTGCTTATCCTTATTATCGGTTTCAGCCGGGTATACTTGCGGGTACACTACGCCAGCGATGTGGTAGCAGGATTTTCAGTAGGTCTTGTTTGGCTTATCCTTTCAATCTGGGCACTCAGTTGGGTAGAAAAATATTATGCCTCCAAAGTATCTGTGAATAGGGAAGCTAGTGAAGAATAGGGGAGTGTCTCAACGTCAATTTGATCGCCGTTTTGGCATATTTTCAATTAACTGTTAAGGAAGAATTAAAGCTGCAGGAAGGCAACAAAAACCGGTTAAAATCTTGTATTTACAGGTCAATTTTTGTACCTTCGTGACTCAAAATTTAATAGATCCCGACACCTTTTCAAATTGGAAACCTTTCTGAATGACTAAAAAAATCAACAATTTTAATGTAGTTCTTTTCTCTGGCTTTCTTATTCTGTTACACTTACCTTTTGTATTTGCGAAATCTATTCCAAAGGAAATCCCTGTAACAAATTCTGCAGTGTCGATCGGCAATATCATTGAAGTTTCTTTAGCAAAATCAACTATTAAAAAGGAATATGCTCAGTATTTAGTCATTTACGAAGATTTGAATCTATCTACCCTCGGCATGTCGAAAGATGCCTTCAATAATGCTGTAAGGGGCTGGAGCCACCTGGTGGCTGAAGGAAAAATTAGCAACGAGAGCATCATAAGCATTGTTGATTTCACTTTGCCTTCTAATAAGAAAAGATTATTTATTGTAGATCTCGAAAATCATAAGTTGCTTTTCAATACATACGTATCGCATGGCAGAAACTCCGGTCAGTTATTTGCCAAGGATTTTTCAAATCAGCCTGAGAGTTATAAAAGCAGCCTCGGGTTTTACGTAACCCAGGGAACCTATAATGGCAAACATGGCTACTCCCTTAAGTTGTCAGGAGAAGATAAAGGCTTTAATGATAATGCGAACGCCCGTGCGATCGTAATGCACAGTGCACCATATGCCGATGAAAATGTCGTAAAAAGCCAGGGATATTTAGGCCGGAGTTTAGGTTGCCCCGCACTGCCACCGTCAGTTTATAAGCCAATTATAGAAAAAATTAAAAATGGGTCGTGCCTGTTTCTCTACAGTCCCGACCAAAAATACTTAGCAACCTCAAAGTTGCTGAGAGCCTAAAGAAACAGGCCCCTCTTCCGAGGGGTTTTTTATTTTCCAATATTTAAAGTTCAAGTTTAATTTTTTTCACTTGTTACCTTTACGACTTTAAGTCAGTTATATGTTAGAATTGGGCATTTTCGGTGTTGGTCACCTGGGAAAGTTTCACGTTAATAATTGGAAGGAGATTCCTGGGGTAATGATCAAAGGATTCTATGACCCAACGGATGAAGCTGCGTCTTATGCTTCAAACACTCTTGGCCTTGCGAGATTTACCGATCCATCAGCACTTATGGATGAATGCGATGCAATCGACATTGTAGCACCAACCATTGCCCACCATGCCCTATGCAAAATGGCTATCCTCAAAAGCAAGCATGTTTTTGTAGAGAAACCACTCGCAAACACCATCGCGGAGGCACGGGAAATTGTTAAGCTGGTTAAAGAGGCTAACATAAAATTCCAGGTAGGACATGTAGAAAGGTTCAACCCTGCTTTTATGTCTTTGAGTGAATATGATCTCAATCCAATGTTCCTGGAAGTACACAGGCTTGCGCAATTTAATCCACGAGGCACCGATGTCAGCGTGATACTCGACCTTATGATTCACGACATTGACATCATCCTGAGCCTGGTAAAAAGTAATGTAAAACACATATCTGCCAATGGAGTCAATGTGCTAAGCGACACACCTGATATAGCTAATGTGAGAATTGAGTTTGACAACGGATGCGTAGCAAATCTTACTTCCTCGCGGATAAGTATGAAAAGAATGAGGAAGATGCGCCTTTTCCAGAAAGACTCATATATCAGTATCGATTTTCTCGATAAAAAGACCGAAGTAATAAAGTACAAATCCCCGGAGGATAAAAATGTTTTTACTTTCGAAGTAGAAACCACTAATGGCACAAGAACCATTGCGGTGGCTGCCCCAAAGATCGAAAAGACGAATGCGATCAAGATGGAATTGGAAAGTTTTAAAGATTCAATTCTCAATAATAAACCAACTATCGTTTCCGAAGTAGATGGTTTTCGTGCCATGGAAGTAGCCCATCAAATTTTAGAAAGAATCAACAGGAACCAGTTAAACTAACCCTCAGAAAACTGCTTGCAAAAGAGAATAGACATAAGCATTTATGTGCTGGGAGATTTGGTATTTTCTATAGTTGCATTGATATTCTTTGGCAGGCTGGAGTATCTCCCTTTCAATTTGGATGAGGTGTTTTTTTATTTTATCCTTTCCTCATACTGGCTTATCATCTACTATGTCGGAGGCTCATACGCAGATCTTTATAGGAAATCCCGCATCTCAGAAGTGTCGCTAATACTGGTTAGTACGTTTGTAGGATTGAGTTTGCTTTACCTTTTAATTAAGACAGCCGAATCGTCACACTTTTATCCTTTGACCTTCAGAGAATGGATCTTCTATTTTTTATTGCAGGTATCCTTCATTAGTTTGTGGCGCCTGTTTATCCTTACGAAAACACACGACCAACTCCAAAAGGGGACGGTTTGGTTTAATACGGTAATAATCGGAACAGGACCAAAAGCCATTGCGCTTAGGAAGAGTGTAGAACAAACCCATGAAAAAAGCGGCCACCGGGTTCTAGGCTACATCTCACTAACGGAAAATTTCCCGGTTTCCTTAACACAAAACTTGTTAGGGAACCTGGAGAAACTTGACGAGATCATCAGTCGCTACCTCGTTACTGACTTACTTTTGGCGTCTGAAGATGATACACGCATACATGTGCATGAGCTCCTGCTTAAAGCGCCGGTTACTTCTGTTCACATTAAGATGTTGCCTTCTAACAGCGATCTCTTGTCTGGTGCTGTCAGAACTACGAACGTTCTTGGCACACCACTCGTCACGCTGGCTCATGGAAAAATGCCCCTGTGGCAGCAGCATCTAAAACGAATCTGTGACGTCTTCTTCTCTCTTCTCCTTTTTCAATTGCTCTTGCCCTTTATCGTCATAATTGCATTCAGAACCTGGGCCTCGTCAAAAGGTGGAATGATATACTCACAGCGCCGGACCGGGCTACACGGCAACGCCTTCACGATTTACAAATTCAGATCAATGTACCGCAATGCTGAGCCTGAAGGACCAAAGCTGAGCAAAAAAAATGACGAAAGAATTACCCCCTGGGGGAAATTTATGCGTCGCTGGAGAATCGACGAGCTCCCACAACTTTATAACATTTTCAAGGGCGATATGAGTTTTGTGGGCCCGCGTCCCGAGCGCCAGTTTTATATTGATCAAATAAAAAAAATATGCCCCGCATATGTTTTGCTCCTCAGGCTAAAACCAGGCTTGACGAGTTGGGGTATGGTGAAATTTGGATATGCGGAGAATGTTGATGAAATGTGCCAACGACTAAAATATGATCTCATTTATATTGAAAATGTCTCCTTGGCGTTAGATTTAAAAATTATGCTGCATTCGCTCAGGATCATTCTTTCAGGAAAAGGAATATGATTTTAACTGGCTATCTAATGAAATTGAAGTTTTCCACCTTCTTCTTTGTTGTTTTTTTAGCGCAAAATTTTTGCAGCGGCCAGGGCTATTTTCAGCAACACCTGGATTACCAAATCAAAGTAGCGCTGGATACCACTTCCAGGTCGCTGGACGGCTTTGAAGAAATTAAGTATCACAATAATTCACCCGATACTTTATTTTTTTTGTGGTTTCATCTTTGGCCAAACGCGTATAAAAATGATAAGACCGCATTTAGCGAGCAGCTGCTGATAAACAACAGGACTGATTTTTACTTTAGCGATGAAGACCAGAAAGGATACATTAACAGACTTGACTTTCGGGTAAACGAGAAAACTGCGCTAGTAGAAGATCATCCACTGTATATTGACGTAGTGAAGGTTTTACTTCCTCAACCAATTTTGCCGGGAAAGTCAGCAACTGTTACAACGCCTTTTCACGTAAAGCTTCCTTTCAACTTCTCACGCGGCGGCTATTTTGGAAATACATTCCAGGCAACTCAATGGTATCCAAAGCCAGCTGTCTATGATTCCGAAGGATGGCATCCGATGCCCTACCTGGACCAGGGCGAATTTTATAGCGAATTCGCAACCTACGATGTCGCGATCACAGTTCCGGAAACCTACACTGTTGCAGCAACAGGTGTATTAATTGACAGTATTGAATCCGGGAAGATGATCAAGCCAATTGCGCAGAACGACGAGGGAATGCTCCCTTCGGCAGAAGTCAGTGTTTTCAAAGATTCCGGGGAGTTACCCGGACTGAAAACACTCAAATATCACCAGGACAGCGTACACGATTTTGCGTGGTTTGCGGATATGAAGTTCATTGTCCGTTCAGACACAGTTCGTTTGCCTTCCGGGAAGGAGGTGAAAGTAAAAGCCTATATAACACCAGAAAATAGTGAACTCTGGAAAGACGCAACAACCTTTGTGAAACGGACAGTGCTTGCCCGATCGGCCTTGTTGGGTGATTATCCTTATGATATCGTTTCTGTAGTAGATGCCACGATGGGGGCACCGGGGGGCATGGAATATCCAACTATTGCCTGTATAACGGGAATGCGTACCCGGGAAGAACTTGAATCTGTCATAAAGCACGAAGTTGGACATAACTGGAATTATGGAATACTTGCTAACAACGAGCGAAGCTCGCCCTGGATGGATGAGGGGATAAATACCTATTACGACAACCGGTACAGTGAGTTGTTCCCTGCGGCAAAAGAACCATCTAAATCATCGTTTATAACACGCAGACTTCCGCGAGACGAGCTGGATCTTTTATACCGCGTGTTGATAGCTGAAAAAATTGATCAGCCGATCATGACGCCATCAGCCGATTTCAGTCTTGAAAATTATGGAGCGATAGCATATCATAAAGCAAGCTTATGGCTACAGAGGCTGGAAAGCTTTGTGGGGAGAGACGAGTTTGATAAAGGTATGCGGACCTTTTATGAAAAATGGAAATTTAAACATCCACGACCTGACGATTTAAAGTCATCATTTGCGGCAAACTCGCAAAAAAATATCGATTCAATATTCGGTTTGTTGTCAAAAAAAGGAATGCTTCGTGATACTTTGAACCGTCCGGTTGTATTGAAGTTTTTAGGATCACTCAAAGGCACAGATAAATTCAGATATCTCTTTGCCGGACCAGCGATCAGTCTTAATAAATATGACGGCTTGATGGTTGGCGCTTTCTTACACAACTATACATTACCCGAACCGAAGTTTCATTTTTTCCTTGCTCCAATGTATGCAACGAATAGTAAGGAATTATCAGGTATGGGCCGGGTTGGCTACAGTTTGTTTAGCTATGGTCCGGTAAGAAAAGCAGAAGTATCGCTCACGGCGGCCAGATTTTCCATCAATGATTTCACAGACTCCGCTGGAAAAACCAATTTCTTTACACTGGAAAAATTTGTTCCGTCATTACAGCTCACCTTCAGAAATAACAATCCGCTTAGTCACGTAATAAAAAGGCTGGACTATCGGGCTTTTTTCATTAACGAAAAAACACTTTCTTTTTCCCGTGATACTTCCCGGCAAATTGATATTATTTCTTTCCCCCAGGCCAAATCGATGATCAATCAACTTAGATTTTCGATCATCAATAACAGAATTCTCTACCCCTACACAAAAAACCTGCAGGTACAGTACCACCAGGACTTTGTAAGGCTTTCACTTTATGGTGATTATTTTCTCAATTTCAAAAAAGAAGGTGGTGTTACCGTAAGATATTTTGCCGGTAAGTTTTTCTACGTGGGGGAACGCACTCCCACAAAACAATACCGGACTGACCGATATCACTTTAATTTGACCGGGGCAAAAGGTTATGAAGATTTCACCTATTCAAATTATTTTTTCGGACGAAACGAATATGAGGGATTTGCATCTCAGCAAATTATGATAAGAGATGGAGGCTTTAAGGTAAGAACCGACCTGCTGTCTGATAAAATTGGTAAAACGGACGAGTGGCTCGGCGCACTGAATTTCATGATTGATATACCCGGTAAACTAAATCCGCTACAATTGCTGCCGGTAGAGATTCCGATAAAGGCATTCATAGATATTGGCACTTTCGCCGATTCCTGGAAAAAGGGCGCCACAACCGGTAGATTTTTATTTGACGCGGGACTGCAGGTTTCAGTGCTGGACAACCTTGTCAATATTTACTTTCCTTTTATTTACAGTAGGGTTTATGGCGACTACTTTAAAAGTACTTTTCCAACAAAAAGGTTTTTGAAGAATATATCTTTC
>JBBQSI010000103.1:0-9217 GCA_038213975.1 Chitinophagales bacterium | reverse complement strand
TAATGAAAAGCGTATTGCAACTTGTCGTTGAAATAATAAAGAGAGTCTTCTACGGTGCCCTTCTTATAATAACGAACCTGAGCGCCCTGGGGCTTTGCCATAGTGGTGTCCGGGAAAACTGACTTTGCCTTAATTTCCATGGTCTTTAACCAATAAGATGTGCAGTCATATACATCTCCTCTCCTCACGTAGTCTGCGTAGTAAGTCGCTTTTGAAATATCGGTGAGACCCCAATTCTCATCGTAATACTTCGTGATTTTCTGGGCTCCACCGGAGAGGCATGCGAAATAAAAACAATAACCAAAGATGTCTTCATAAAAAAAATTGCACAATAACTTCCCGCCTTGTAAATCATTGCGAAGACAAGTCCCCGTTTAAAATAAATGCAGATTATCCAGGAAAGCGGTCAGGCCATTTTTCCTATGAAACCTGCGGAGCAGCATTTACCGGGATACGGTGTACAACGGGAGCTTCATTTTTTGAGCTTGTGGCAATTATGGTGATGATGGCCGCCAGGAGAAGAGACACAGACATGAAAATGTAAGAAGCGCTAAATCCCCCGGTGGCTCCATTTAAGTATCCAACAAAATAAGAACCGGCAAAAGAACCTAATGCGCCGAAGCTATTGATAAGCGCAATGGCGCCTCCAGCCACATTCTTCGGCAGGATCTCTGTGATGATCGCAAAAAAAGGACCGTACGGCGCATACATGGCGCCACCGGCAATCACCAACAAAATAAATGACCACCAAAAATGAGTGTCGCCAATGAGGTAAGAGGCGTAGAAAGCAACAGCGCCAATTAACAGGAATGGCCAGACGAAAATTTTCCTGTTGAGCGTTTTGTCTGAAAAGTAGGAGGCGGAGATCATACCAATGATGGCGAAGATATATGGCACAGAAGCGAGCCAGCCTGTTGTAACCATGGAAAGGTCACCGGCTTTTTTCAGGATATTCGGAAGCCACATTACGAACCCATATACGCCAATGCTCCAAAGGGCGTACTGCAGGCAGAGCAGGATAACTGCTTTTGATTTGAAAGCCGTCATATAGTTCTTTACGGGTTTAATATTTTTCTGTTCCTCTTGCAGAGCGTTTTCAAGATTATCACGATCTGCGGTTGGTAACCATTTTGCTTTTGCTGGCGTATCCTCCACGAGGCGCCACCAGAAAAATGCCCAGATAATTGCCGGCACTCCTTCCAGGATAAACATCCATCGCCAACCCAGGGATTCAACCAGGTAACCCGACAGGATCGACATCCATAGAATGGTTACCGGGTTACCGAGAATAAGAAAAGTATTGGCCCGGGAGCGTTCTGATTTGGTAAACCAACGGCTGAGAAAAATAAGCATCGCCGGCATCACGGCACTCTCTACCACGCCCAACATAAACCTGATGCCGATGAGGATATTCACATTGTTGACCATGCCGGTGGCCATTGCCAGCCCGCCCCAAAGAATCAAGGACCAGAAGATGAGTTTTTTAGCACTCTTATTCGCTGCATATATAGCGCCGGGAATCTGGAAGAAAAAATATCCCAAAAAAAACAAAGAGGCCAGCAGCGATGACATCGCGGATGTGATGTTGAGATCGTCGGCCATACCCCCGGCTGCCGCAAATCCAAAGTTTGCCCGGTCAAGGTATGCAAGGCTATAAGTAATAAAAGCGATGGGCACCAGCCTTAACCATCTTTTCCTGGTAGAAGCGTTTTGCATAATAATTCTAATTGAGGCGATATCGTTTTTCTAATATACGTCTATATCTCCTGACGCAATTTGGTATTTGATAATAGCAGTGTACAATAACCGAAGATATCCTGAACTTTTTTTAATATCCTCTTGCGGGGCGTGGGGCAATGACAGGGTTTGCAATTCCATTGAGATCATATACAATTTGTCCATCTTTAACTGTGAGTTCGCATTCAAGTTTCTGGTCAGTATCGAGCTTATAACCTGTGTAATCAAAAAGCCCGAATTTCCCTTTACGAACATTTAAGACAGCTACATCTGCGACGGATCCAACAGTCAGGTTACCCAATTCTTCATGCTGAATTTCTTTAGCAGGGTTCCAGGTACTGGCCGTAATCACGCTTTTCAAATCCATCCCCATGGCCATGAACTTTGACATAGTAGTAAGCATGTCTTTCATGGCTGCATTCATACTGCCTACATGCAGATCGGTACTTATTGAATTAGGATAGAAACCATTCCTGATAGCGGGGATTGCCTGTGAGTAGGAGAAGCTGATACCACCGTATCCTACGTCGAAAACGATGCCTCTTTTTTGAGCCTCTATTACAAAAGGCTTTAACATTTTTGTTGTAGTGTCAACAATATATTCCCTTGTGGCTAATTGCGCGAAACAGTGCGTGTAAATGTCACCGGGACGAAGACGTTTCAGGAATAATTCTTTTAAAGGCAAAGGAGGATTACTACCGCCAAAGTCGACCATTACAGGTATGTCTCCTGCGAGTTTACCGGCTTCAACAGCTTTGTCTGTCGGAGCCCAGTCGTGGCCCTCGAAGTGAGCCAACTTAAAACCAACAATATCATTCCGGTATCGCTGGGCAACAAGTGCAGACATCTTGGAATCCATATCATTTGCATTCTGCTCGTAGCCGCCACGCATGCCTTCCCCGACGATGTTTAAGAAGGCGAATACCCTTGTCTTACTTACATCAATAGTTTGTTTTTTAAATGTGGGGAAGGTGCGCCAGCCCGAGCTTCCTGCGTCAACTATTGTTGTAACACCGTTTCTGAATGTAAATCCATCAGGCTGAATGGCAAGATTCCCATTCTCATACTGGTGATCAGGCTCGGTACCCCAAAAAACATGCGTATGAATATCGATAAGCCCCGGGGTGACGTACATGCCCGTTGCATCTACCACCTGGCCCGCACCTGTGGCGCCTATGTTTTTGGCCACCTTCGCAATTTTTCCATCTTTAATAGCTACGTCCATAACGGCATCAATATTATTCTTTGCATCCAGCACGTGGCCGTTCTTTATCACGATGGAAAAAGTTTGCGTGTAAGCGTTAATGTTAGTTAATAACAATAGCGCTATAATAAAAGCTGGTAGTTTCATTTCAGATTTTTTGATTTGAGAATTAGTCCCGTTATGGCCAATTAGTGTGAAGGATAAAAATTACTATCAGGTCGCTTTCTTTAGAATATCCACCAGGCGCCCGGCAACGATGCTTACCTGCTCCGGTTTCAGCAATACAACGCCAACACTCAGTAATCTTTGATCGCCGCGTCCCGCAAGGTTTGTTACGATGCTGGGGGAGCCTGACCGCAAAGCTTCCTGTACATCTTTCGGGGAGATGTTTACTTTCGCCTCATCCCAACCAAGGTGCAGGCTCGGGAAAGCGTTTGCCGGACCAGGCTCTACATGCGTTTCGCCGGTGACAGAAGGAATTTTTTCTGCAGCCGACTTTATTACCGCTATCCTGTCCAGCCATCCGTGCCATTCTTTTTTATGGTCGCGTTCCAGGTAAGATTTTAAGGCGGCATACATGCCAAACATTTCTTCTTTATTTACTTTCATCGGCCTGCCGATAGGTGCTTCGTGTGGGCTATGATTGAGTTTTGCGGCTTCTATCAGATCTTTTCTTCCAAAAAGAAGCCCGGCACTTTGCGGGCCGCGGATCATTTTCCCCCCGGAAAAAGTAACCAGGTCGAAGCCCATCTTTTGATACTTAAATAGATTCTCTACCGGCGGTACGTCTGCAGCAGCATCTATGAAAGAGGGAATATTTTTCTTTTTGCAAATGGCTACAAATTCCTCACGCGTCACGCTGGACTTGTCTGCGGCATTGAAGAAAAGTGCCATCACGGTGTTTGCATTAAATGCGGCTTCCATTTCCTGCGGACCTTCCACTTCGATAATTTTTGCACCTGTTGTTGTAATGGCCTGGTCAAAGAGGTAACGATGTGTTTTTTGCATGATCACTTCCGGGCGTTCACCCGGGAGATTCGGAATTGCTTTTATTTTTGCCTGGTCGGCGCCGGTGATGCAAGCCGCTGTGCCTAGCAACATGCCGCAAGCCGCGCCTGAGGTAACCATGGCAGCTTCACAATGCAGCATCTCAGCAATCTTTGCACCCACTTTGTCCTGCAAGTCGTACATATTTGCAAAGTCGTGGGCAGTATAGTTAATGGCATCAAGCACTTCGGGCATCATCAGGGAGCCTGATAAAAAAGTCATGGTCACGCCGGCATTGATGATACGCGTGACGCCAAGTTCTTCAAACAAGTCACGTTTATCGTCGGGCGGGGCTGCTTCGGCTTTGTTGAATGGCGCCATCGCTCCGGCAACGCCTGCTAAAGGCAGCATAGCAGCGCCTCTAATTATGTCTCTTCTTTTCATATCACTCTTTTAATTTTTTTGATAGACCTGGCTAATATCCATACATGAAGAATATTTTATGCCGCTGCTTTTGAAAGCTCTTCCCTGATCCTGTTTGCTACCATCTTCACCTGGCCGGGCAACATCATCCACGGTGAAACGGTGATTGAATTCTTTCCACCCCCATAAGCTTCAATGGACGGTTTCCCCTCTCTTAATTTTACAAGAAGTTCATCACCCGAGAGTTTTATTTTTTCCGTGTCCCACGAAATGTCAAGAGTTGGCGTGTGGTCTGCAATCGGGGGCACGTACGTCCGCGTTTGTACTCCTTTTACTGATTCGGCAGTTTTTGCAATGAGGGCGACACGGTCTTCCCAATCTTTCCACTCAGCGTCGTGATCCTGGCCGAGGTATTTTTCCAGGGCCACGTACATCCCTAGAATTTCTTCCTTGTTTACTTTCATGCCGCGGCCAATATTGAACCCACGCGGTGGTGCATTCAACCTTGCACCAGCGATGATCTCTTTCGTTCCCATCAGGATGCCTGCGCTTTGTGGTCCGCGGATAGCTTTTCCACCGGACAGCGCCACGAAGTCGAAGCCCATATCATTGTATTTCCAGATGTTAGACACCGGGGGAATATTTGCTGCAATATCGATCGACGCCGGCAGATTATGTTTCCGGGAGAGCGCCAGCCATTCTTCCTCCAGGATGGTCCCTTCCACTGCGCCGCTGCCGAGGAAGTGCATGGAGGCGGTGTTTTCGCTTACGGCATTGTCAACATCTTCCGGCGTTTCTACTACTATCAACTTCACTCCGCAATTCAGAAGCGCATGGTTATAATCAATGGTATGTTTTTTCTGAATGATCACTTCTGACTTCATCCCGGAACCTGTGAGGTGTGGAAGCTGTTCTGCTTTTTTTCTATCGGTACCGGTAAGGATACCGGCCATGCCCAGGGTTAGAGCAGAGAATGCACCGGATGTTACCATCGCTGCTTTAGCATGGGTCATGCCTGCGATTTTTTCACCTACTTTATCCTGCAATTCATCGAGCATGCAAAAGTCCTTAGACGTATCGCGGATGGTATCCAATACATAGTCATGCATCAACGAACCTGTCATGAAGGTGATAGTGCCGCGTGCATTGATGAATGTGCGGATGCCTAATTCATTGAACAGGTCCCTGCCCGCTAACTTCCCCGCAGTTGCAGCATTGGTTGCACCTTTCTTAAGTATGGCCCCCGTAAAAGGAAATAGCGTAAGCCCTTTGAGTAATACCCTGCGTTTCATTTTTATCTGAGCTTGAAGTGTCTTACACGTATGCGATGCAATCCATCTCTACCAATGAATCCCCGGGAACGCCTCCTTTGGCAACAGCAACCGTCGAGCGAACGGGCGGATTTTTTCCAAAGCGGCCTTTGTACACTTCGTTCATGCCTTTGTAGTCAGCGATATCATTCAGGAACACAGATACCTTCAAAACTTTTTCCATGGAAGAACCCGCTTTTATCAATTCTTTCTCCAGCTCTTTTAGTACAATCTCTGTGTGTGCCTTTATTTCAAAGGGTTCCACGTGTGCTCCTTTTCCAGCGATATATACAATGTCGCCGTGTTTTGTATGTCCTGAAAACAGCGGAACATCCTGGTCATAGGTAATGTTGCCCGCCTGCTTTTCATTGCCTGTCAACGTTTTTGCTTTTGCTGCAAAGCTTGCCCCAACCACGGCTGCAGCGGACGCAAACAACTTGGTGATCATTGATCTTCTTTGTGTGTTCATTTCTCTAGATTTTAATATTGATGAAATAAATTTTTCTGAATAAAATTCTTAAGTCGACCTGGTTGCCTGCCATGTTGCTTTTCCATATTCACCCATTTGTACAGTTCCATTCATTGACGAAGCAGTTGCTTTCCCGGAAAATTCAAAACTTAACCGGACACCTTTTTCCCGGTAGGCGCTTCGTAATACAATATCAGCTCCATGTATCTCTCCCTCGATTTTCCTGGCAACGAAACTGCCGGTATGCATTCCCGCTATCCTGTTTCCTGATTGATTGAGTTGGAATGTATGATCGTCACTACCGGCCGCGTACTTCATGTGTACTTTCCAGTTTCCACTCAAATCTGTCCCTGGCGCCAATGGGGGATTTTTTTGTGGCGGAGGCGAAGAAAATATTGTAAGAAGAGCGTTTCCAATGATCATCTCTTCACCTTCTGATAATTGAGAGGAATTCACCAAAATGTTTGGTTTCAAGTTTGGAGGAAAAGGAAGAAAACTCCCGGCACCACTTACCGCAATTCTAGGCGTGTGGTCCCATAATAAATTCTCAACCTCGAAACCAGTCAGCGGTATTTTATTATTTTCCCATTCGACCCACAGATCAGGAGATGGGTTTGAGCGCCCTTTTGGTTGTCTCAAGGTTGTTTTTAATCCTGGAATATTTTTCAATTTGTCCTGTATGGTAAGCAGCCTGTTTGTCCAAACCCGGAATTCATTTTGATGATCCCTCTTAAACCACATTTCGACTGCGGCAAGCATGCCGACAATTTCCTCCCGGCCCACTTTATATCCCCGGCCAAAACCATGGTGCGGCGCACTTGTTACCCAGGCGGCATCTACCAGGCTTTTTTTTCCGAGCAATAGCCCGGAACACTGCGGGCCGCGCAAATATTTTCCACCACTGTAAGCTACCAGGTCAGCACCCTGCTGCAGGTGCGGATTAGGATTCTCTAAGCCTTCTGCCGCAGCATCTACGAGTATGGGTATACCGTTAGGCTGAACAATTTTTGAAATTTCCGCCAGGGACAACGGCCCGTTTTCGGACTGTTCACCAGAGAGCACCAACACTAAGGCAGTTTTCGCGTTGATTGCTTTTTTTAGTTCATCTACGGTAGTTACTTCAATCATCCTGACGCCAACCCCTTTTACAGAAGATTCATATGCTGTCCATGAGTAAGATGGAATGATCACTTCATCTTTCATGCTGCTGAGGTCGGGAAGTTGCCAGAGTTTATCAGGGTCTCCACCCGTGACGATTCCTGCGCAGGCAACGATCATTGCGCCCGTCGCCCCGGTTGTAATGATACCTGCCTCAGCTCCGGTGAGAACTGATAATCTTTCTGAGACCTTTTCCATCAATTCGTCAAGCTGCACATATTCAAGAGATGCTGCCTTCATCGCCTTCTCCACTTCAGGCAGCATTTTGGTGGCGCCGATAATGGTGACGGTGCCTCTTGCATTGATCAGTGGTTTCACGCCCAATTGTGTGTAAATCGATCCTGGCGGGTGATCATTCTTTTGCGTCGTTATTTGTACAACAGGTGACTTTTTTCCTGCTGAAAGGGAAAAGGAAGCACCAGCTGCCATCGGCAACAACGCAAGATTTTTTATGAGCTTTCTTCTTTTCAAATCATCTCTATCAGTTACGCCTGTTCGAAAAATAAACAGCGCTCGATTTTAATTTTGTTTTTGCTGCGCTCTTCGTAACGCTGATTTCATAGTGCCCACTTCTTCAGGTGTGACCGGCGAGGAATTATTTCCGAAATCCTTCCTGATATAAGTAAGTATTTGCGCAATCTCCTTACTGTTAAGCATGTCAAGCCCAGGCATGTTGTTGTTGTAGGATTTTCCTTTAACTTTTATGGGCCCTTCCAAACCGTTCAGCACTACACCGATTAATCTTTTTGTATCACCCATCACCCACTCGGAGCCCTGCAACGGCGGGAAGCGATCATTGCCCAAACCGTTCGCCTGGTGACAAGCACCGCAATTCTTCACATAAAGTTGAGCGTTCCTGGCGGCGTTTTGTTTCTCCAGCTTGTCTTTCTCTTTGTCCGGGGTTTTTAAATTGAGCGCTGTTGCCTTTCGCTGCTTCATTGCAGCGAGCTCTGAATCGCCAAACTTGTCTTTATCACCTTTATACATCACCCGCCAGATCTTTCCTTTTTCTGAATCAGAAATATAGAGTGATCCGTCCGGACCCATGGCCAAGCCCATTGGCCGGTATGTAGCATCACTCGTGTTTACAATCGTGTCAACGCCTGCAAAGCCATCAGCAAACACTTCCCATTGATTTGCAAATTCTCCATTTGTGTAAGGAATGAAAGCGATGAAATAGCCGGTCTGTGGGTATGGGGCGCTGCTGGTAGAACCATGGAAAGCAACAAATGCCCCGTTTTTATAATGTTCAGGAAATTGGTCCCCGGTATAAAATAATAAATCGTTGGGAGCAAAATGCCCGGGAAATCCAACCACCGGTTGCAGGTAGTCTTTACCGTTTCCTTCCTTACTCCCATCGCCACCGTATTCCGGATTTAATAACAGTTTGTTTTGAAAATGGTCATAATAATAGTATGGCCATCCTACATCTGAACCTTCGTGTAGTTTCAGAAATTCTTCCGAGGGGAAAACAGCTCCCTGCCATTCGTCAAACACATTCGGCCACGTAGAGTGCATATAATCCCGGCCGTGCATCATCGTGTATACACTTTTATCAGCAGGATTCCAGGTAAGGGCAACAATACTCCTGATGCCCGATGTAAATTTTGTTCCGTCACCTTGCAATTGATTATTCTTTGACGCGCTAAATTTCCAGATACTTGCCCGATGCTCAAGGATAGGGCATGGATCCATGCCCGGCGAATTCGGTCTGCGGTCTTCTATCTGGCAGCAATCGGAAGGTGCGCCAAAGGGAATGTACATATTACCTGATTCGTCAAAAGCGATTGGCTTCGTGTCATGCTGCCTTGGCGGTTGGGTATCTGTCAGTAATAATTCGATAGGACTTGTTGGTACCAGTTCATCGGTGAGCTTTTGGCGGAACACACGTGTGACAGAACTGAAATATAGATAGCCATCATGCACTCT
>JBBQSI010000102.1:0-9237 GCA_038213975.1 Chitinophagales bacterium | reverse complement strand
TTTAGTGTACCAAACCTGACGGAACGGGCGGCTGCCATCTCATACAATTTTATCATGTCACTGCCGCCAACGTGCCTTTTTCTTTTTACACTTATTCCAACCCTTCCATTTCTTTCAAAAAATTCCCTCACAAATCAACTGCACAATCTAATTACTGATGTTATTCCATCGCGGAATTACAACCAAAGCATTATTCGTTTTGTTGATGAAATTATTAACGGCAGCAAATTTGGCCTTCTTTCCTTTACTTTTCTTTTGTCTTTGTTATTTGCATCAAATGCCGTGATGGGATTGATGAGATCTTTCAACAAAGACTACATCGGTTTTAAGAAACTGAAGGGCCTCAAAAAAAGATGGATAGCGATTAAATTAACCATACGCCTGTTTGCCTTGTTATTATTATTTCTCGTCCTCATGCTCGTCCAAAATAATATCCTCGATTTTCTCGGCGTAAAAAATCAGCGTTTACGTGATATCATTTTAATTGGGAAATGGCTTTTACTTATCGGATTGATTTTTTACACCTTTGCGTTCATTTACAAATATGCTCCTTCCACGCTCCGGCGATGGAAACTTGTATCACCCGGAGCCGTAATTGCCACGCTGCTCAGCATTTTAGCTACGGTAATATTTTCTTTGTTTGTCAGCAACTTCGGCCGTTACAATCTTTTATATGGTTCCATCGGCACCGTAATGGTAATAATGATCATGATCTTCCTCAATTCGCTTGCCGTATTAATTGGCTTTGAATTTAACCTGAGTATACATACACTTAAATCACTCGAAGAAAAAAAACGGGAAAGCGAAATGCTGAATAATTGAGAAGCGGTTTGGCTTCGAAAAATCAATTTTCATACTCACGAATGGCTGATTACGCTCCATTCTGACAGTGAAGGGTTGAAATCAAAATCGCCTGCTACAGACCGGAAATACAGGTAATCAAGCCAGGCTGCAGCAGCCCGCCCAATACCTTCCATTTTTTGCGCTTTGGCCTTTTCAAAGTATTTTCGCAACGCTTTTTTCAAGAAAACAAAATAAAACTTATGGCATACGATGTAGTTGTTTTAGGAAGTGGACCCGGTGGATATCCGGCAGCGATTCGCGCATCTCAGTTAGGAAAAAAGGTGGCAATTGTGGAAAGGGAAAGCCTGGGTGGTATTTGTTTAAATTGGGGATGTATTCCAACGAAGGCCCTGCTGAAGAGTGCACAGGTATTTGAGTATGCAAAACATGCAGGAGACTATGGGCTTGACATCAGCGAGCCAAAGGCCAACTTCAGTAACGTGATCAAGAGAAGCCGTGGCATAGCAGATAAAATGAATAAAGGTGTCACTTTTCTGATGAAGAAAAATAAAATAGATGTTGTGATGGGTGACGGTAAACTTGTTGGCCCAAATAAGCTTGAAGTGACAGGCGCTGATGGTAAGAAACAAACCCTGGAGGCTAAGAATATAATTATCGCTACGGGCGCCAGGTCAAGGGAACTGCCTGCCTTGAAAATAGACGGAAAAAAGATTGTGGGCTATCGTGATGCAATGGTATTGCCGGAGAAACCAAAGTCAATGATCGTCGTCGGATCAGGAGCCATTGGCACTGAGTTCGCGTATTTCTATAATAGCATGGGCACCGATGTTACCATTGTTGAGTTTCTCCCGCGGCTTGTGCCGGTAGAAGATGAGGAAATTTCAAAAGAACTGGAAAAGCAATTCAAAAAGCAAGGCATCAACATCCTCGTAAATTCAGAAGTAACAAAAGTTGACACAAGTGGAAACGAAGTAAAGGCAACCATAAAAACGCCCGATGGTGAAAAGACCTTAGAGGCTGATATACTGCTAAGCGCAGTGGGTATTGTTGCCAACATTGAGAATATCGGTTTGGAAGAAGTTGGTGTGAAAACTGAAAAAGGAAAAATCATTGTTGATGGAAATCTTCAGACGAGTGTTAAGGGCATCTATTCAATCGGCGACTGCACGCCAAACCAGGCTTTAGCACACAAGGCAACAAAAGAAGGTATCAGCGCCGCTGAGCATCTTGCAGGACACAAGCCTGACCAAATCGATTACAACAACGTTCCGGGATGTACCTATTGCTTTCCTGAAATCGCCTCTGTTGGATTTACAGAAAAAGCTGCTAAGGATGCAGGTTATGAAATCAAAGTGGGGAAGTTTCCTTTTATGGCGAGCGGTAAAGCGACTGCAGCAGGGGCGACTGAAGGTTTTGTGAAAGTGATCTATGATGCTAAATACGGTGAATTTTTAGGCTGCCATATGATTGGCAACAATGTCACTGAAATGATCGCTGAAGCAGTCGTTGCAAGAAAACTTGAGACCACGGCGCACGAAATTTTAAATTCCATCCATCCACATCCTACTATGAGTGAGGCGCTGAAAGAGGCTACTGCTGTTGCGTACGGGGAAGCAACTGACATCTGATTGTCAAGCTAAAAAAGTAAGTTCGATTTCACTTATGAAATTGGGGGCGCTTAATTTTCGGCTTTCTCCCTGACTGCTTCTCCCATTGATGCAACGGCTTCTTCCCCATATTGTTGTTCCCTGAATTTCAACGAAGGTGATAAAAGGAACTCTCCGATGTTGAGCGATTTCCATTTCGCATCAACAGCCTCAATGGTAGCTTCATCGGCTACAATTATGTTCGGCCAGTCGCGGTGAAAATCGTCGAAGGCTGCAGTTTTCATCGTGCCATCAAAGCCAATGCAGGCAGTGTATGATCCGTCACTGCCCGGAATTTCCTGGCGATGAATGAAATGATCACGCCGTGGGTCCAGGTTGTTGCAAAATCGCCAAAGGGCAACGGACAAATCATTCGCATTTACGGTCGATTCTACATACAGAATCATTTTCACTCCTAACAGTTCAGGCTGTTCACAAAGTCGCGCATGCAGCTTTTTTGCATGGAGTTTTTTATTTTTTTTGAAGGCTACAATCAAACATGGGATGTGCTTTTCGATCAATGAAAAATTGAGGGTAGATATTTCTGGACATTTCTGCTTTAGATCCGTAGCAAAATTTTTGGGAATGGAAACGGGTGGATTGGAGTACAGCGTGTCTGACTCCTCAGGCTGTTTGTATGTTCCATCTATACACATCTTCCCACCGAAGCCCAGGTTGCTGCAACTGTGATCCAACACGTCCATGGGGCCCTGGCTAAAGTATATATCGCTGGAAGGGTTGAGATTTTTGAATACTTCTTTTGCAAGTGATTCGTAATCGTTTAGTGGCGGAAGGTGGATGCCTGCGCTTTCATTGCCTGCGACAAGCACAAGAATTTTATTAAACATCATCTGCCCCGCCCCCCACATTGCATTCATTACTTTCTGTCCCTGCCCGGCGTAATCTTTTTCAATCCGGGCAATGACCAAATTATGAAAGACACCTTCTACCGGCATTTCCATATCCACAATTTCCGGCACCATGGTCATCTTCATCGGCGCTAAAAATATACGCTCGGTTGCTTTGCCCAACCAGGCGTCTTCCTGGGGCGGAATTCCCACAATCGTTGCAGGATATACCGGCTGCTTTTTATGTGTGATAGCGGTGATGTGAAATTTAGGATACCAATCCGGCAGAGAATAATAGCCGGTATGGTCGCCAAAGGGACCTTCCCATATAAGTTCATCCTCCGGATCTACATATCCCTCAATCACAAAATCTGCATCGCCAGGTACCTCAATATCAGGTTGGCTGATGCATTTTACCAACTCCACTTTTTTCTTTCTAAGAAAACCGGCGAGCATATATTCATCCACATTTTCAGGCAAGGGAGCCGTAGCTGAGTACGCATACACCGGATCCCCGCCGAGGCTAACTGCCACGGGCATTCGCTTTTTTAATTTCTTATACTCATTAAAATGCTTCGCAGATACCTAATGCTTGTGCAAGTGAATGCCCGTGAGCGTGGGACCAAAAACCTGCATGCGGTACATCCCAACATTCCTTGTATTAGAATTTGGATCTTTTGTATGAATGACAGGGAGCGTTACAAAGGGGCCCCCGTCTTTAGGCCAACAGGTAATGACCGGGAGTTTAGAAATGTCCGGAGTAGTCATTACTACTTCCTGGCACTCCCCCCGCCCACGCTTCACTGCCGGCATCCAACTGGCGAACTGTCCCAGTTTTGGCAGCATTCGGAGTTTATCCAGGATATTTTCTTTCGGAGAAGCGAGCAACTGGAAGATACCTTCAATGTCGCGGGCTACGTCATTGAGTTGGTCAACACCCAGGGCGAGACACATTCGTTTATCACTGCCGTAGGCATTCATTAGTACCGGGAAGTCGTAGCCGGTATTTTCAAAAAGCAATGCTTTACCTCCATTCGGGGTTTTACTAATTCTATCCGTGATCTCAGCGATCTCAAGGTGTGGATTTACATATGCCTGAATCCGTAAGAGCTCGCCCTCTGCTTCAAGCAAATTGATAAATTCCTGTAAACTTTTAAATGCCATAGCCGGTAAAGTTACGCCGTGCGCTTTACTATCTGGCGGATAGGAGTGTCTAACTTCTTAGTGCTGACTAATTTACGCTGGCAGGACAGCCATATTTTTGTGAGCGGCCGCTGCCACCTCCTCCGGAGAGAAGACTTGACAGGCGATAAGAAATTGTGAGCGTACTGAAATAATACATGTCCTTGCTTTTTTCTCCACCCCGAATCACACCGGGAGCAGGATATGGTGAGCCATTTTTCAGTTCGCCACCACGATACGCAAGTTCTACCGCCTTTGGTCCATTCTCTGCGAATAGCTGCGCCTGGTCTACATATTTAGTGCTTACATCATCTAAATAATCAGTAAAAGTTTTCCGAAACCCAACTTCTATCCCGACGTTGAGGTTTTCTGTAAGCGAAAGTTTTACGCCTCCACCAAAAGGAATCGTGAAATTGGTCAGTTTATAATTTGTTCTGCCATCAACAAAACCTTGCCCTTCGGTATGCAACGGTTGCAGATAAAACCTGGCGCCCGTAGTGTCGTAGGTGTAAGGGTTTACATGAAAAATTCCAATTCCACCGAAAACGTAAGGCGTTAAAGCATGAGCGTTCAATGGAGTGATATAATATTGTAGGGCAAGATTTCCTTCCGCAAGATTTGTTGTAAAATTCAAATTTCTTTGCTTATTCCTTCCAAGTTTATCATCTGCGGAAAGTTTCGAAAACATTGCGCCTCCTCTAAGAGAAAAGTGTGGAGACAGATCGTATGTTAAGCCAAGGCCACCTGCAAAATGCGCCTGGTTGTAGGTATAGTTCTTGTCCTGAAGGTCGCCAAGGTAGTTCGCTGCGCCGGCATAAAGATCAACGTGAAGATCCTGGGAAAAAGCGGTGGCTGAAAAGGCCATACATATAAAGGCTATTGAGTAGGATTTCATTGGAATGATCTATGGTGACAGAAAAGAATTCGGAAGTAAATTTACTGCTCTCGTTTGGAAATAGTCGTTAAAATACATTAACACAATTTCTTTTATAAGCCGCTGCGCTCCTTTTTTGGTGTTCGGAAAACGAAGATGATTGCTGCTATCGCCAACGGATAGACGAAGAATATACTTGCCTGACGTGATCGACAACACCCTGCAGTTGATCGATCTATAAGTTGCCTTTCTTTAGTTCTGAGACAGCATAGTCTGCTGCCCTCGCGGCAAACGCCATGTATGTTAGCGAGGGATTTTGCGTAGATGTAGAAGTCATGCACGCCCCATCGGTGACGAAGACATTCGAACAATTGTGAAATTGGTGCCACTTATTTAATAAAGATGTCTTTGGATCTTTTCCCATCCTCACGCCTCCCATTTCATGGATGTCAAGTCCCGGCGCCTGCTTCGAATCTGAGGTATGAATATTTTCAAAACCTGCCTTGGTGAACATTTCCGTGAACTGTTCAAAAAAGTCTTTGATCATCTTTTCATCATTGTCATCGTAATTAACAGAGATTTTTATTTGCGGGATTCCCCAGGCATCCTTCTTTGTCGGATCAAGGGCCAGGAAATTCGTTTCTTTAGGGATTGTTTCACCCATCATCTGGGAAGAAACGCCCCACGGACCCAGGGTAGGGTTCGCCAGATTATTTTTCAAGTCCACACCGGCACCTTTAGTATCAGTTTCATTCCATCGACCGGCACCAAACGTGCATGCATAGCCGCGAAGAAAATCAGTTTCCTGTTTGCGGAGATTTCTGAAACGCGGCACGTAGGCCGAAGTTGGGCGACGGCCTCCATCAGACTTGCTATCTTTCATGCCGTCAAATTGTGCGGATATCCGTGCACGGTAGTTATGGAAGGCAAAGTATTTACCCAGCAAGCCGTTTTCATTTCCTAACCCCGCCGGAAACCTCTTTGATACAGAATTAAGCAAAATAAGATTGCTATTGATAGCGCCGGCATTCAGAAAAATCACCGGGGCCAGATAGTCGATTTCTTCGTTGGTATTTGAATCGATCACCTTCACACCTGTAGCCTTTCCTTTCGCATCATCATAAATGATGGAATGGACCACAGAAAAAGGTCGTAAGGTCATGTTGCCGGTGCGCATTGCCCACGGAATAGTGGTGGAGTTCGCATTAAAATATCCTCCGAAGGGACACCCGCGCTGGCAAAGGTTCCTGTTTTGGCATTGGGCACGACCCTGGTCAAGATGGATTTGTTTGGGTTCCGTAAGATGAGCACACCTGGCATAGATTACGTTGCGGTCTTTGTAATTTTTCGCGACTACCTTCTGAAAATGATCTTCCGCGCAACTTAGGTCAAGCGCAGGCAGAAACTCGCCATCGGGTAAACTATCAAGGCCATCTTTATTACCAGATACACCCACAAATTTTTCAACATAGCTGTACCAGGGATCCATGTCTTTATAGCGCATAGGCCAATCTACCGCGTAACCATCCCTGGCAGGACCCTCAAAATCAAATTCACTCCATCGTTGTGTTTGGCGGGCCCACATGATGCTCCTACCACCAACCTGGTATCCACGTATCCAGTCAAACGGCTTTTCCTGCACATATGGGTGCTCGTTATCTTTCACAAAGAAGTGCATAGCATCTTCTTTGAATGCGTAGCATTTGCTGATTACCGGATTTGCTTCTTTTACCTCGTAGGGAATATCATACCTGTGCTTGAATTCCCAGGGATACATATTTGTTGTAGGATAATCCTTAATATGCTTTACGTCTCTTCCGCGCTCGAGTACAAGGGTTTTCAAACCTTTCTCGCAAAACTCTTTTGCTGCCCACCCGCCACTCATGCCCGCACCAATTACAATGGCATCGAAAGAACGCTGATCTTTGCTATCACCCATCTCTAACTTTTTTGATTTACCGGCACGCAACCGTAATACCGGCCCGGGACTAGTTTGTATTCCTGAATGGTCGTTAGAAAAAACTGTGAAGTGGTATACCCCTGGAGAATGTAACGTTTCATTGTTTTATAAAAACCGTCCAACTCAGGGGGACTGTCTTTGCTATTTTCAAGGCCGGTAAGCAAGGTTTCTCTCTTAGATGCTTCAGCTTTGGAAAAGTCTTCCATTTCATTTTTCTTCAGATAATCTTTAAATGCCATAAAACCCTTTTGAAAGTTTTCCCTGTCTGCCGGTGGAAAGCAATCATCAACCATCATCAGTGCAAATAAATGTGCTTGTGTTTCTACCGCCCCGGGAGTATTCGTCTTAGGGATGAGCGTATCAGCAAAAGCGGCCGATACATCTTCATCTTGCCGGGTAAATTTTAAATTTTTATAGGACACAGATGATTTCTCGTCCTGCATGCAAGCTGGAAGTAGCGCTGATCCTGCGGCAACTGCGAGGAGCGCTTTCAGTGTTTGTCTTCTGTTCATATCAAGTTCGTAGAAGGGAAGTTAAGTGTTTACCTGCAAGATCAAAAAAATAGCTATCCCTTCAAGTTTTTCAAATAATCGAAATCTATTGCCAGGCTTTCAAAAGGCGTGCTGGCATACTCTTCCTGCTCTACAAAGAAATATTTCATGCCAGATTTTTTACCTGCCTTCAAAAGGCCCTTAATATCCAGGCTACCCTTACCAAACTCCGTGCTGTGCTTAGCGGTAGTGTCCATATCTTTTAAATGCCAGAGAGGGAAGCGGCCGGGATACTTATTAATATAATCAAGCGGGCTGTTGCCGGTAACCAATACCCAGCCAAGATCGAGTTCCATGTGTACAAGATCTGGTTGTGTTTCCGTAAGTAAAATATCATAAAGCGTTTGCCCATTGTCTTTTTCAAATTCATATTCATGATTATGATAGCCGAATTTTAGACCGGACTTGTTGCATTCCTCTCCTGCCTTGTTGAAAGCTTCTGCCACCTTCTTGTAATTGTCGGCGGTTTGACCATTGGATGGCATAGACGAAACAATCAGGTATTCCTGGCCCGCCTCCATTGCGTCATTGATCGTTTGCTTCCAGTTATCGTCAAAGTGAACGTGGCCACTACGCAGTGTCATCCCAAGGTCTTTGCAAACCTTTTTTATTTCAGCGGGCTGCAAACCGTAGTAATATCCTTTGTCACTACCAGCCGATTCTATTTCTTTAAATCCCAGTGAAGCGAGCTTCCTGAGTGTGCCGACGTTATCCGCCAACATCTCTTTGCGAACTGAGTACAGTTGCACGCCAACATCTTTGGTATACTTTCCTTTCTTATCACTGATATCCGGGTCGATTAACGTAGTAGCCAGCAAGGCCCCGGATAATTTTAAAAACTTTCTTCTGGTATTCATTTCGCTTGATTTAGGTTTTACTTTTTTATTTGTTCGGCGGAAGACATGTCGCTATTGCTGACAAACGCAATGTGCTTGCTATCCGGCGACCATGATGGCGTGTTGATGGAGCCCTGTCCACCATAAAAATAGGCAAGCACTTTAGGAGTGCCCCCTTCCACAGGTAACTGGCGAATGTACACATGTTTGTAAGGTGGATGTATGTTTGGTTCTACTTCATCTTTCAGAAAAGAAAGAAACACCATCGTTTTGCCATCCGGGGCAATGTGAGCGAACCAGTTATTAAATTCATCATTGGTTACCTGCTCTTGATCACTGCCGTCAGGTTTCATTCGCCAGATCTGCATGAGACCGGACCTGACAGAATTGAAATATATGTATTTCCCATCAGGAGAATATTCCGGGCCGTCGTCAAGTCCTTTCGATGTCGTCAACCTAATTTCTTTGCCACCTTTGGCCGGGATTTTATAAACATCGTAGTCGCCATTTCTTTCTGCACAATACACGAGGTCTTT
>JBBQSI010000101.1:0-9260 GCA_038213975.1 Chitinophagales bacterium | reverse complement strand
AAAGTACCGGAGCGAAGCAGAAATGGCCTGCAACTCATCTAATTGATGATAGCCGGCTAATGAAGCCAGGTACACGTCATTCAAATCTAAACCCTTCAGCCACGGGGTGTATGAAACTGCGATTGAAGACTTGGTTGTGGCAAATGGAATCTTAGCCTGGTTCCAAAAAGAAGAGTTTGCGTCAGGAACAGTAGCAACGCCTACATCGCCCATACCTCCTGCTCTTGCATCAGGAGAGATCCTGAGAAATGGCACGGCAGTCGTAACAACATTGATCCTGTTAGTAGTGTTTTGCGCCGCTATACTTAAAGAGATACCTAACAGCATAGCAAGTGCCGCCACTCTCAGAGAAACATTTTTCATGTGTATTTGTTGCTTGGTTAGGTAGAACTGAGCTATAAGGAATAGAAAGTTTGGGTTGTAAAAGTAATTTTTTTATTCAAAAGGCAAATTATTAATCACTTCAATAAATGCCCTTAATGATAAACGCTGAAACATTTACAAAGAAGATAAAATTCGACTTTAATCAAATTTCTTCCTTGAAAAGATGAACGACATACTAACGATAATATTGCAGATTTGAGTTTTCACTGAAAGTCAAAAACTTTATCACACATCTCTGTATCACGACTTGAATTTACCATTCCATCTCTGGCGTCTGGAAAGGCATTTTGTGAACAGATTGCAAAAAAAAGGATCTTGGCGCAAATGGCTTTTTATTAGGGCTTTTTAACGGAAAAAGTATTTATATTCGCTCTTACTAAAGGAATTCCGTACACAATAACCCCGAAAACTGATCGTTAAATAATCTTCAAAATACATTTCCATGTCCAAAGCTTTTTCCGCCGGCAAGGCCTTGCTTATATTGCTGGCAGCTTCTGTATCATTCTCGGCTTGTAAGAATGGCATCTTCGCGAAGAAGAAAGACCAATCTTCCGTTACAGGCTGGAACTACGACGATAAGAACTACGGCAACTTCCACGTGTTGAAAGCAAAAGAGCAGAAAGCAGGACCAGGCCTTGTATTTGTACAGGGCGGTACTTTCACTATGGGAGCAAAAGAAGAAGACGTAATGGGTGACTGGAATAATATTCCAAGGCGTGTAAGTGTCAACTCTTTTTACATTGACGAAACGGAAGTCGCAAATGTTCACTACCGTGAATATCTGTACTGGCTGAGTAATACCTTTGATAACGATACAGCTATTATGCGGCTAGCCTTACCTGATACACTGGTCTGGAGAAGCGAGTTAGCCTATAACGAACCATATGTAGAATACTATTTCCGTTACCCGGCATATAACTATTATCCCGTTGTAGGAGTTACCTGGGAGCAGGCGCACGATTTCTGTGTTTGGCGTACTGACAGGGTAAATGAAAAAATACTGATTGATAAAGGTTATTTAAATCAAAGAGCTCCACTGGCAGCCATGAAAGGGGGACAGGGAGAGCAAACCTTCAATACAGATACCTACCTGATGAATCCTGACGAAATTAATAATAAGACTGCTCCTAAGAAAGGCGCTTTGAAGGACATCTCCGGACGTCCAAGAAAAGTAGTGACGTTTGAGGATGGAATTTTATTACCGGGCTACCGGTTACCAACCGAGGCGGAGTGGGAATATGCTGCCTATGGCCTCATCGCTCAAAACCCCAAGCCGAGGACTAAAGAAAAAAATCATGGTGAAGAATTGATTTCTAACCGCCAGGTGTATTCCTGGAGCCAAAATGTAAATGGCCTTCGTGACAACCGTCGTGGTAGCTGGCAAGGCCAGTTTCTTGCAAACTTTAAAAGAGGAAATGGCGACGTAATGGGTGTAGCCGGTGGATTGAATGACCGTGCAGCCATCCCTGGGCCAATCAAATCGTTTTATCCAAATGGATATGGTTTATATAACATGAGTGGTAACGTTAGCGAGTGGGTTTCGGATGTTTACCGTCCATTAACTTCACTTGACGAGGATGACGTGAACCCATATCGCGGTAATAAGTTTAGCAAGTTTTACAAGAATGGCATGGGCGAATACGAGCGTGATACACTTGGTCGCCTGAAGAGAGAGTTGGTATCTGATTCTGAAGCGTTAGAACGCCGCAACTATCAAAAAGGAGATGTGATCAACTACCTTGATGGTGACTCTATTTCTGCCGTTACTTATGGCTATGGCATTACTTCCCTTATCAACGATAAGTCTCGCGTGATCAAAGGTGGAAGCTGGAATGATATGCCATATTGGTTATCACCAGGCTCACGAAGGTTTATGCAGCAGAATGACGCAAGCAGTACTTTAGGATTCAGGTGTGCTATGACAAGGCTTGGTAGCCCTGAAGGAAATGGCTTCAAAGAAGGTAATATCTTCAGCAGGAGAAAACAGAACAAAAGCAAAAGAAACTAGTATAGCTTTCCAAAAAAATTTAGAAACCTCTTATTTCGCGTAAGAGGTTTTTTTTATTTTGAACCCCGCGGAAAAACAGTCTATGGTTGATTTAGCAATACTGTACGATAAATACCTGCAGTTTCCAGACATACAAACGGATACCAGGAAAGTAAAGCCAGGAGATTTTTTTGTGGCGCTCAAAGGCCCAAATTTCAACGGGAATACTTTTGTTGACGAGGCTTTTTCAAAGGGGGCAGTATTTGCATTGCTTGATGAGCCGCATGGTAAAGAGGATGTTCGGATTATTTACACTGATAACTCGCTTGACACACTCCAGGCATTGGCCTTGCATCATCGCAAGCAGCTTGTTGCGCTCAAAAAAAAGGAAATACCTTTCATAGCAATCACGGGCAGCAATGGGAAAACTACCACCAAGGAACTTCTTCACCATGTGCTGTCAGCCAGGTACAAGACCTGTACAACAGAAGGTAACCTGAATAACCACATTGGAATTCCGCTGACCATTTTAAAGATCAGGAGTGATGTGGAAATGGCCGTCATTGAAATGGGAGCGAACCATATGACGGAAATAGAGAGCTATTGTAATTATGTACTTCCAACTCATGGCCTGATTACCAATTGCGGCAAAGCACATCTTGAAGGTTTTGGAAGTGTTGAAAATGTCGCAAAGGGAAAGGGAGAGTTATTTGCTTTTCTCCGGGAACACAAGGGTGTTGCCTTTGTAAATGCTGATGATGAATCGGTAGCCCGGCTTAGCGAGGGTATTGAACAACGCATTTTTTACGGTGAGAAGGGAAGTGACACCGCCGGGAAAATTGTTTCGGCAGATCCATTTTTAAAGTTGAGCATTCATGGCAATGATGAAATCGGAACACAATTAGTCGGCGGGTATAACCTGCCCAATGTACTGGCCGCTGTGGCCGTGGGTCGTTACTTTCATGTGGGAGAACTAAAGATAAAGGCGGCAATTGAAGCGTATTTCCCGGTAAATAACAGGTCCCAGTTAAAAAAAATTGATTCCAATATTTTTATTATTGATACGTACAATGCCAACCCGGGGAGCATGAAAGCGGCGGTTGAAAATTTTGCAAAGATGACATCGGGAAAGAAGATACTGATGCTGGGAAGCATGATGGAGCTTGGCCCGGAAAGCCAAAGGGAACATCAACACCTGGTAGAATTGATCGATAATTATGATTGGAATGAAGTAGTGCTGGTTGGAAAAAATTTCCTGGAGACTACTAATCGCTATCGCAATTTTGAAAGAGTTTCCCAGGCAAAAGAATGGCTGCTTAAATACGAACCAAAAAATGCACACATACTATTGAAAGGGTCAAGATCAACGCAAATGGAAAAAATGCTGGAATGATTTAGTAGTTTTGCCACCCTTTTTATAAATAGGAGACTTGTCCGAGTGGTTGAAGGAGCACGCCTGGAAAGTGTGTATACGGGAAACTGTATCGAGGGTTCGAATCCCTCAGTCTCCGCATTTTTTTTAATTCTTTCAATACTTCAACTGCAAAGCCAGGATAGTTTATTCACTACCCACTGCTGCTGAGGAGCCGGAATAAACTGACTGGTAATATTTTTCCTGGTCGGAAGTCGTAGAATATTATCATATTTGCAATGCAAGAATTTTCAAATGAAATTTTTAGCAGCCGGGTGAAAACGTCTGGCGGTTCAAAGGTTTCTTGTGAAAATTTCTCCTGACTTCAGAACTACCACCTTACTTGTACTCCTCAGAACTCACGGCTGAATACACTCGCCAGATTATGTATCAACAGCGGTTGAATCTTTTTGCAGAACACTCGGCAGATTGATTTTTATCAGCCCATGATATTAATTTAAAAATTGACAATGAGAAAATTTCAACTTTCTTCCGCCAGCCTTCCCCTAATAACTGTTTTTCTTGCTCTCACCATGGTACCGGAAGCCTATGGTCAACAATTGAAGATTAATGACTTCGTAATCCTCGGCGGGTCAGGTGGCGTGCGGCTGGCATCTTCGACAAATATCCAGGGTGGTACGATTGGAAGTACATCCTCGGTAACTACAAATGGAAAATCATCGATTTCAGGTAATATTCACAGTGGCACAATTGAACTGGCAAGCTCCAACACTGTTACGGGCAGTATGTCCGCTTCAAAAATACCGGGAAGTCCATCGGAGGTTACATTGAAGACAGGAAACTCAGTAAGTGTCGGCGGTAACATAGATGCCTATGGCAGTATCGTTATCGGCGGCGGTTCTGTAAGCGGTCAAGTAACGCATGCCGTCGGTACCACTTACAGCGGGCCCGCACCCGGCGGTGGCAATGTGACGGGTTCCCCGAACATTCCTGCCCTGCCAGCGTTTCCCGCAAATGTAGCTTTTCAAGCTATAGGTGGACAGGACATCATATCTGGTATGTCACTGATGCCGGGAACCTATGGAAACATAAAACTTGGAGGGAGACAAACGCTTGTTTTTTCAGAACCTGGAACTTATATTTTTCAATCTGTAAATAATTCTGGAAACGCAAATGATTTTGTTTTTGATTTTAATTCTCTGTCAACTGGCAATTTTCGAATTTACATTGAAGGAGATGCCCAGTTAGGAAAAATAAATGCCAGTTTTAAAAACGGTGGTGGGGCAGAGAAAATATTTACCGAGGTTCATGGAAATGGGTCTTCACAAGGTGGCGTTGCCTTCAATATTGACAATGGCTCATCCGGCAAGGCTTCCAAATGGCTCGGTATGGTATGGGTTCCGGATGGTGACATCAGCATTGGATCCGGGACTGGTTCCAGCGATCTCACCGGCGCCCTCATCTGCGGCAAGGGCATCAACATCCAAAGCGGGGTTACTATTAAGTTTGCATCATTTGTTGATGACCAGGTCATCTTCCCATATTACCCCCCACCGGCTGTTGGTAAAGTTGATGGTCTCCTCGGTTCTGAATTGAATTCACTCTATTATAATGCGGGTACTGTTTCTGACATTACTCAGAATATTTTTATCATCAGTGGCTCTACTGTAATGATAGAGGTAATTGCCAAAGCCGGAAAAGTAAACCAGTTGCTTTCACTCTTGCAGACAGCTCCTTATGGACTTACTGATCTTATCGATAATGGACCAAATTCTCTGATTATTACAGGCAGGTATCCTATAGCAAATTTGCTCAACCTGCTTCAGTTGGAAGATCTAATAGAGTACTGCCGGCCGCTTTTTCCGCCGGTTGGAGCGGGAGCCACCGGTCTTACTGTTACCAGCGGAGACACTGCCGTGAGGGCCAACTTTGTAAGAAATGGTTATAAAGTAGCCGGCCAGGGCGTAAAAATTGGCGTGATCTCCGATAGCTACAATACCATCAGCGGTAACCCTGCCGCTATCGATGTCGGTAACGGTGACTTGCCCGGTGCGACTAACCCAAATGGGAATGTAACTCCGGTACAAGTAGTGAAGGAATATCCATTCGGGGTTCGTTCAGACGAGGGGCGGGCCATGCTTCAGATTGTTCACGACCTGGCACCAAAGGCTTCCCTGGGCTTTCGATCCGGATTTCTCAGCTCCGGTGATTTCGCACTGGGCATAAAGGAAATGCAGCAGAACGGCTATAAAGTGATCGTAGATGATGTTACCTACATTACAGAACCATTTTACCAGGACGGTGTAGTAGCTAAAGCGGTGGACGAAGTGACCGCACAAGGCGTTTCTTACTTCACCGCTGCCGGCAATTATGGTTCCGCATCGTATCAAAATAACTTTAGTGCCACTGCAGCGCCAGCCGGGCTCACTGGTAATGCGCATGATTTTGGAGGCGGTGATATTTACCAAAAAATATCGCTCAACCCCGGCACCTACACTATAGTATTACAATGGCAGGATGATATCTATTCTCTTGGGCAGTCTTCAACAGGTGCTAAAAATGATCTTGACATTTATATTGCAGGCCTAAGTGGCAACACGCTATTTGGCTTCAACAGGAATAACCTTGGCGGTGATCCCATTGAAGTATTACCCTTCAACGTGACGGCTAATACGCAAGCGAGTTTGCTCATTATGCGGGCAGCGGGAACTGCTCCTGTGAATTTCAAATACATTGTTTTCCGTGGTAACCTCACGATAGATGAATATAACTCGAACACCTCAACCATTGTCGGGCAGGCCAATTCAGCCGGTGCGATGACTGTCGGAGCTGTGCGTTATAAAAATACGCCTGCCTTCGGAACTGCCTCTCCAACTGTTGAATCATTTTCTTCTACCGGTGGTATGCCAGTTAACAATGTGCTAAGAAGTAAACCGGACTTCACGGGTCCGGACGGTGTAAATACCAGCGTGAATTTTTATTCATTGAATATAGAAGGCGACGCATTTCCAAACTTCTTCGGCACTTCCGCCGCCGCTCCTCATGCGGCAGGCGTTGCTGCGTTATTAATGGAAGCGAAGCAAAAATTTGCAGGAACAGCGCTTTCTACGGCAGACATGCGGCAACTCTTGCGTACCACTTCCGTCGATATGTATACGCCTTCCTATGATAAACAAAGCGGCTACGGCTTCATTGATGCCAGGGCAGCTTTGGCAACATTTGCGGCTCCGGCTCCGGAGGTTACGGATCTCGTAGTGCCCACTGGTGTCACGCCTGGAAGTGCTTCATTTATCGTAAAGGTCAATGGCAACTACTTTACAACCCAAACGAAAATACTTTTCCGCGGTACCGAACTGACCACCACATTTGTAAACACAACCCAACTAACGGCAACCATACCGGTTTTCACCGGCAATCCCGGGGTGCAGGCCCAGACTCAGCCAATTGCATTACTTGGCAACGACGGTGGCACCTCTGATCCGGTTTATTTTTTCTTGGTTGTTAAGAGAAAGGTTAGCATTATTACGGATGACAAGTCGAAGAGATATGGAGAAAAATTACCCGCTTTCACTTCCCATATTTTGGTGGATAATATCCCTCTTCAACATAGTGGACTAACGCTCGCTGACCTGGGACTAACCACCATCACCTATTCATCTCCTGCGCAAAACCTTAGTAACACCGGTCAATATTTTATCAAAGCAGAGAGAATTTTTGATCCTAACAATCCGGCAGACGCGGGATTGCTTGAGCTAAACGACTACACATTTACTAATGGCGTACTCACCATAGCCAAGTTGCCGCTGAAGATAACGCCGGTGGATAAAACCGAAACTTACGGCAGCAAAATAGCAGGGATTGCCTTTAAATACGATTATGACGCTACGAATATTGCAGTTAGCGATCGAGTTGCTTTCCTCCAAAATTTGCGAGTATTGCATGCGTCCAACATAGTAGATACTGCCATTGCTTTTGTAAATGGGAAGGCAATTGTGGCTGGAAGAACACTCACTGCAGATGATCTGGTGGATATGAGTTTCCTCGCAAGCGGCAAAGCAATTGTTGCCGGAAAGGCAATCGTTGCGGGATCGTTGGTAACGGAAATGCACGTAGTAGAGATTGATCTTTCTTCCATTTTTCAATACCAGGTTGACTCAGCGGTTGCGCAATTAGTCAATGGGAAAGCGATTGTAGCGGGCAAGGCCATCGTTGCCGGCAAAGCAATTGTTGCCGGAAAGGCAATCGTTGCAGGCGTACAGGTGGTGAACAGCGCCAGCGTAAATGACTCCAGTAACAGCAACGTAGTAGTGATCGTAGATGAGGCGGATGTAAATAGCACATCTTCTAATACTGCATTAAATGATTTGAAATCCATCAACTTAATCACCGGTCTCGCAGCAGGTAAAAACTTTATAGTGCCGGGAGCTTTCATCTCTGAAAATTTTGAAATAACCTACGGCCTTGGTACGCTGAATATCCTGCCTGCAACTATTACAGTGAAAGCAGATGACAAAGTAATAGATGCCGGCGATGTTCTGCCAGTCTTTACGTCGAAAGTTACCGGCTTCGTTTACCAGGAGAATACTGTCGTGTCCGGACCACAATACGTTGTCCCGGGCTTTTCGGGCTTAGCCGGTGTCTATCAGATTGTTCCATCAGCCCTCGTACTAAGTGCGCCATTGAATTATAGTATTCAATATCTCCCGGGGAATCTCTATGTCAATCCAAAAGGGAAAGGCGTAAAGAATGTAATTCCAAAACTAGACTGCGTGGACAACCTCGTAAATGATCCGTCCGGATTTAAATACGTTGCTAATTTCTCTTATTCTAATCCTAATTTAACTACTGTATTTGTGCCAATCGGTACGGAGAACAAAATCGTTGGCCAGGGACACTATTCCGGAAATCAACCGGAGGTATTCCTGCCGGGAGGTGGATCCTTCAGCATTCCATTTGATGGTACAAAAATCCAGTGGGTACTTACGTCATACAATGGTAATCATAAGAGCAGCTCGGCAAGCGAAGCCAGCGCGGGTTCAGGGAAATGCAACATTATCCTGACGACTTTGAACACCCTTAGCGGTCCTGCAGAAATGAACGGCGGCTCACTAACAGTGTATCCTAATCCCGTGATAGGGAAAGTGAAAATCTTAACCAGCGATTTGTTGAAAGCCGGTACGACGATAATTATTACTGATTTGGCGGGACAGAGGTTTAGCCCTAAATCTGTCCCAAACATTTCTTCAAATGTGATTGAGATAGACATGAGCAATCTCAGCAGCGGCGTGTATTTTGTAAGGCTGCCGGTCGGGAAGAATTCTTTTAAAACCGTGAAAATTGCGAAACTTTAACGCCGGTTAAATAAATAATTTTTTTTAAAATGAGTGGCTCAAAGGGCAACTCATTTTTTTATTATTGTAGTTTTAGATGTGAAGGCGTCATTTTCAAATACGATTTGTCGTTCCATTTACATTTCTTCATGAAATTATCAGGCTTTCTTTTGCTTCTGCTTTTCAC
>JBBQSI010000100.1:0-9300 GCA_038213975.1 Chitinophagales bacterium | reverse complement strand
ATAAACGCTCCAAAGGTGAAGGCGGTTGACACGACCGCAGCAGGAGATGTTTTCAGCGGCGCTTTAGCGGTAGCGTTATCTGAAAGTAAAACCATGCCGGAGGCCGTAAAGTTTGCGTGCGAGGCGGCTGCTATTTCCGTCACACGGTTGGGAGCTCAATCCTCTGCTCCTTATAAACACGAAGTAAATCAGATCAGCATCTAAAAACTATTGCATGAAAAAATTGTTGATTTTTATTGTTCGTTTTAGTACAATTAATTTGTTTGCACAAAACAAAAAACCTGTGGCAATTATTTTCGATACTTATATTGCTCCTGATTATGATGACGTCGGCGCTATGGCATTGCTTCATGCCTTTGCGGATTATTTAAAAAAACCCTTGCTTTTATTATCTTCCCTTATTGTTGCTCAACTTACATGGGCTCAAAAACCCATCACAATTTCTAAAGAAGTTTTGAAGGATAAAATTAAGGGTGGCTGGGCCGGGCAAACTATTGGCGTTACGTTCGGTGGTCCTTACGAATTCCGTTTCCAGGGAACGTTCATAGGCGACTACCAGCCGTTGTTATGGAACGATAGTTTGATAAGGCATAACATGCTCGCAAATGCCGGGCTGTATGACGATCTCTATATGGACCTCACTTTTGTAGATGTGTTTGAAAAATATGGATTGAATGCGCCGGTCGATTCTTTCGCAAATGCGTTTGCACATGCTGGTTATATGTTGTGGCATGCTAACCAGGCAGGGCGCTATAATATTTTAAATGGGATAACAGCACCTCAAAGTGGTAATTGGCAAAACAATCCTCATGCTGATTGCATCGACTACCAGATTGAAAGTGATTTCGCAGGACTGATGAGCCCCGCAATGCCAAACACCGCTTCGCGGATCAGCGATAAGATTGGCCATATAATGAATTATGGCGACGGGTGGTACGGTGGTGTGTATGTCGGTGCGATGTATGCGCTTGCCTTTACCTCTAACGACATAAACTATATTGTAAATAAGGCTTTGCAAACCATTCCTCCCCGGAGCGAATTTCATCAATGCATTGCCGACGTAATTCAATGGCGCAATAAATATCCATCCGACTGGAAGCAGACCTGGCTTGGCGTACAGGAGAAATGGGCTAATGATATCGGCTGTCCTGATGGCGTTTTCAAACCTTTTAATATCGATGCGAAAGTGAACGCTGCTTATGTCGTTATCGGGCTATTGTATGGTGCCGGAGATTTTACAAAATCCCTTGAGATAGCAACGCGTTGCGGACAGGACGCTGATTGTAATCCTTCAACAGTTGGTGGCGTCCTCGGTGCCATGATGGGGTATGACAAAATCCCCGCCTATTGGAAGCGGAGTTTGAAAAGTGCAGAGGATATTGATTTCAAATACACGACTATGAGCCTGAATGATGTGTATGAAATTGGGTATAAACATGCGCTGCAAAACATTCAGAGAAATGGAGGTAGCATAAATTTGGATAATGTAGTTATAAAGCCGCAAGACCCCACTGCAGTAAGGTTTGAGAAAAGTTTTTCCGGGCAATATCCTGTTGCATTAATCCCTGTAAAATGGAATGAAGACAAAGATGAGATTGCTTTTGATTTTGACGGAACCGGTTTTGTGATAAAAGGCGACGCGTCAAAATCGGATTCCAAGACCGATTATGTTTTTGACACACAGCTTTACCTTGATGGTAAATTAAATGACTCTCCAAAACTGCCGGTAGATTTTACCACACGCCGTCATGAGCTTGCGTGGAAGTATGCGCTGGCAAAAGGGAAACATTCCGTTAGGCTAAAAATACTTAATCCATCAAAAGACTACCAGGTGAGGGCGTATGAAGCAATTGTTTATTCAGACAAACCGGTTGACGGCATCCAGGTAAATATTGATGCTGCAAAAAAATAAAATCAATATTTACCAAAACCAACTCTCATGTTTATCATCCAGGATTATTCCACAGCTATTTTGTTCTGCATTATCACGATGCTTTGCTGGGGATCGTGGGCCAATACGCAAAAACTTGCCGCCGGAACATGGCGCTTCGAATTATTCTACTGGGATTATGTCTTCGGTATCCTGGTTCTTTCATTGCTTTTTGCGTTCACGCTCGGTAGCAGCGGCACGCAGGGAAGAAGCTTTATGGAAGACCTTTCGCAGGCCGAAACTCAGAACGTTTTGTACGCCGTATTGGGAGGTGTCATCTTTAATGCCGCGAATATACTATTGGTTGCTGCAATTGCTATAGCGGGAATGGCTGTGGCTTTCCCGGTTGGCATCGGGCTGGCCCTGGTGATTGGAGTTATTGTAAATTATATTGATAATCCTGTTGGAAATTTTCTTTTATTATTTGGCGGAGTGGCATTAATTGTTGTGGCGATTATACTGAATGCAAATGCATACCGTAAGATGCAATCGCGGGAAGATAAACCTTCATCAAAGGGCTTGGTGCTTTCAATTGTTGCCGGCATATTGATGGGTTTCTTTTATAAATATGTTGCTCTTTCCATGTTCCCGGATTTCAATCTCCCGCAAGCCGGCAAACTTAGCCCTTACACTGCCGTGGTATTTTTTGCAGTCGGTATTTTACTCAGCAATTTTTTATTCAACACCCTCCTGATGCGAAAACCATTTGCAGGTACTCCTGTGAGCTATACACATTATTTCAGGGGAAGTTTCAAAGATCATTTTACCGGCCTGCTGGGTGGCGCCATCTGGTGTGTGGGAATGTCATTTAGCATAATAGCTTCCGGTAAAGCCGGCCCCGCTATTTCCTATGGCTTAGGACAAGGAGCAACTGTTGTCGCAGCGCTCTGGGGCATTTACATCTGGAAGGAATTTCGTAATGCGCCTAAGGGCACATCGATGGTTTTAAATGTAATGCTGTTGCTTTATATCGCGGGGCTGGGCCTTATAGTTGCGGCACGCTGACGCCATCTTTATCGGGTGAACCTAATGAAAAGTCCCTTCAAGGGTATAGTTTACCGAACAGGCATCTATAAATTTTTTATATCCATCAGAATAAACGCAACGTCCACTGCGTGAGACGTTGCGGAGAAAAAGAGTTGTAATCTATAACCTCCTTTTATGGATGCACTTGCAACATTATCATTGCTGTATCTTTCGGCAATATGAGTTAATTGGATTTGTAATAGCAGTGAACCCTGGTCTGTAAAGTTGTACTGTCCTGTTCCTTCCACGCCAACGCCTGTTTTTAAGTAATCCATTTTTCAGGTCTTTGATCAGCAAAAGCAACTATTGGTCCAACAGAAATACTTTTGTTTCCCTTTTGTGCACATACTGTTCTAAAAATAAAAAAGAAAACTGCTACAAGAACCAAAGTTTTACTCATAAAACCATTTGGATCCCAAGGTATATAATTTCGAAGAACGCTAATCGCAAAAGCTATTTCCACAAGCGAACGTTGCCCCAACTAGGATAGGATAATATTCATGCAGAGACTGTTGTTATTAAAAATGGAATAGCAAGAAACAGCTTTAAAAAACTCTTCTTCATATCAGGTGTCTTTGATTCAGGGAAGTTTGAATTGGATGTCATCACAATGGATTGTTGCCATCATACCATTATAAGTACCATTTATTTTTGTGCCAAGAATTTTAAGGTTTTCAATTTCAATTCCTTTGATTCTATGCGTTTCATCGAAGCCCAACAACTGAGAATACGGAAAATGTTCACCTCCCACTGTGATGTTCTTAAATTTTATCCCTTCTATTTTGCCCTTTCTTGTATCTTTTGTATAGCGCGAATTGAGAATTTTGAAGTCAATGAGCCAGCCCTGCGAATCTTCTACGCGGATGTTTTCATACAGAACATTTTTTACCACAGCCCTGTCACCATTGTGGATGGTAAATGTGCCTTCCGGCCCTTCTACATGAACAAGATCGCAATTGCGGAAAGTTACATTTTGTATGGTATCAGTTCTTGTCTCAAACCCTATCTCAAGCCCGTTTCCCCAAACGCCATTCCACATTACGGAGTTTTGAATCGTGATATTATCAACATTGAAACTGCTATTGAATTTTGTAAAATAGTTCACGCCTGATTTAATGGCAATGCAATCATCCTTGGTGCGGATAAAGCAATTGTTCACCAATACATTTTGCGATCCCACTATGTCGATGCCGTCGTCCCAATCATTGTCTGACACTATTTTAAGGTTGTTGTAGGTAACATTTTTTGAAGCGAAAGAAGCGCAGTTCCAATGCCTGGCTTCGGTGAGAATAATGCCGTCCAACAGTACATCTTCACATTCATTGATTTCGATGGGCCGGTGCTGTCCTTTCAAATACATGCTGTTGTCGAGAATTCCCCGTCCTAAAATTTTGATGTTCTTTCCTTTGTCAGTCATAAAATTTCCACGCACGATAGCACCCCCTTCGATGTAAACGGTTTGATTGCTTTTTATCAACACTTCACCGGGAGAATGGATTTTGCCCCCTTCAAAAAAGATCACGTTCTTATCACTCTTTTCAGGAACATTTGTTTCTAACGGATTGGCGAAAATAAACAGCGGACGTTTGATGTTCTTATTAATTTCCAGGCTTAGGTTTTCGGGTTTGTCAAGTGAAAAGGAAATTTGGTTTCGATCAAGTACCGCTTCAAGATTCCGGCTTTTTGGACGGATGTCGTAGTCATAGATCTGTGAGAGAAAGGTGACCTTGACATCAACTTTTCCCTCAAACGAAAAATAAGCAATGGCCGCAGGCCTCGTGTTATAAACAAAAACCTTCTGGCCATTCACCTCTAGTTCATATTCCGGGGCGGAGGGTGCACCTTCTGGCACTTTGTAAATAACAACATCGTTGGCCTGCGCAGTTATAAAGGTGATGAGCAATAGAATGAAGGCCGCGATTGATTTCATATTGAATACTTTCAGTGGTTTATAAAAATGATTGTTTATTTCACAATGTCTTTGATTTAAACGTCTTTGTAAACGAATGCTACCAAAAAATAAACTCCATTTTTCTTGTATGAAGCATTCACTAAATTTCTACTTTTATATTCTAACACAGGATTTTCTTTTATATATTTTAAAATGTCATCACATGCTGGCAAAGACTTTTTCTTTGAAATCCAATTTATTTGCCGGTTGACCGCAATTCCACACAATCGCGTGGGCGGACTTCGGTCGGATGGGAACTCCAAACAAGGGTTGGAAATTTATTCCCTGATTGAGGCGTGGGTGAACCTCCCAGAATGTGGGTCATCATGAAGAGAAATTACAATAAAACATCGGAATACATACACCAGAATCCTGTTCAGGCTGGTTTGAAAAGAGGTCTTAAGATTGAAAGGATAGCAGTGCCAGCGAGTTTTGCGGTCCCGATAATTATCTGGAGAAAAGATTCGTTAATTTATGTTGTTAGTATTACATGGCACAAGCGGATGCTTGCGCCAAAAGTGGGCATCTTCAATGTGTAACAATTCTGTCTCTGTCAACAGTTGCGGTTTCAAAGTCAATGCTAATAAAATTCATAAGTTAAGTTGTTAGCCTTACAGGCTGTGCCAGCTAGCAGGTAGCACATAAATATATGACACAAAATCAATCGTGATTTTCTTTCTACCAAAATACAACATTTTAATGTTACACATTTTATATCGTCATTAGAACAATCCACTTTTTTACCGGCATTGATTTTTCAGAATTCTCCGGCAAATTTACATAAGTCATCACCTGTAGAACGCACCTTTTCCTACTCCCCTGGCTCCATACACCGGCGTGGGTTCCCCGGCTTCAATAGCGCCAAGATCGGGCGCTGCACCTTTGTATCCGTCATTTATATTCGGCAATACCACTCCTTTGTCCACCGCTTTGCCTGCATGGTTTAGGGTAAAATCAAGATCGGCAGCATGATATACAGCGTGTGGCGTAGCAGGATCTGGTGGCTGCATACCCGTAAAAGCATCATAGTCTATTTCCACGCCATGCTTTTCCAAACCGCTCTCATCTGCCAATGCTTTCAGTGTCGTGTATTGCCTGCCGTTTTTTGCTGTTATGTCATAGTCTCTCAATTCACCGGCTGCGGGCGCAATCCAGGTATATTGATTACCGCCGGTTTTATTCGGGCGATAGCCATTATAGTCGTAAGTGGAATAGGCCGTTGCCATAGGAAATGCCGTAATGGGCCGGTTGTCTGCATCGTTACCGAGAAATAAATTGTTCCTGAAATGCGCATTGGAATAGGTTTCCGTGTTCCTGTTTTCACTGATAACTGTATTATGCAGCACATAAATCCCCGCCGGCTTCGCCATAAACTTGAGTGCAAAGCCATTGGGAATATTGTACAATACGTTACGAATAAAATACGCCGGCCCGCCAAAAACCGGCTGGGCGCTGAGGCCGCACTGTCCTGCATTCACACCGCGGTTGCGCATCACGCGAATGTTGTGCACGCCCCCATCGGCCTCTATAAAATCATCCACCACCAGGTGAATATCATTATTGTAAATATCAATCGCTACGGCCTTCAGGTTCAGCTCCGTCTCCGGCGTACCGTAAGTGGACACATCTATCCCATCATGAAAATAGGCGACGGAATTATAACAGATCACGTGACCGGAGCCATACACCTTTATGGCAAAATAGCCGGTAAGTTGACTAGCAGGATAGATACCAGGACTGGCCCATCCTTTTAGCCTATAACGATCTTCACGCCCGATCATAATATTATCTGCTATGTAAAAATTCTTTGATCCCGCATATTCTGTTGTAATGGCAATCCCCACATCTTCGATCCGGCAATTTCTGACGGTGAGATTTTTGGCGCCCATCACTTCTTTCTGCCCCGCCATAAAGGCGATGTCGGCATTACGAATCGTAAGGTTTTCAAAAATATTATATTCAGAGCCCGTTACATCAAAGAGGAAATGTGCCCCGGCGCCATCAATAATTGTTTCACCATCACCGGCGCCTTTTATCACAATGGGTTTCTCAACGGTCGCTTTACTTGAAAGGACATAAGTGCCATCAAAAGGAATACCGTTTGGCTCCACATAATTGAGCCGGTCCGCTTTATACATTCCTGCATGCATTAAAATAATGTCACCGGGTTTTGCTCTTCTTTCATACACCACAGACCAGTCACCGAGCCCCGAACCATAATAGGCGGCTTTCAACCCTTCGAAAGAAGGCTCTTCTTTTTTGCCTTTCCAGCCGATGGGATATACATGCAATGTTCTTCCTGCAATATATTCTTTCGGCTCACTTCGTGTACGCACCTTCACCGTTTGTACAGCCTGGCCCCTGGATCCATCAGCGTCTTTCATAATAAACCTGCATTCATACTCCGTATCCGGTTGCAGGTCTAAAATACTGCCGGCAAATAAATCGGGCACCGTGTACTCAAGGCTTTCTGCTTTACGAAAAATACGTTCACCGCCGAGCCTTAAAAGCGGCAATGCTTCCTTCCATTCTTTTGTGCCTGCTATTCGATAAGCCGTTTCCACGGTGGCGTTCCTGTTGGCATCGCCGGTGAACTGCCATTCAAAACCGAGGTTTATTAAGGTGGCGGGTTCTGTAATAAAATTTCCCGGCTGAACTGAATTCTGCGCCTGCGTAAATTGGTTTAAAAACAATGAAGCGATAACAACGATAGTGATTTTCTGCATGAATAAATTTAACAGAATGGAGAAATTATAGGTAAGTTTTTTTGTCAAATAATTTGCATCAAGATACAATTATCTTCTTGCGCAACCCGCTACAAATTGTTGATAAAAATGTTTGCTAAATACGATGGAACCAGACATTCCGCTGGAGCGTATGTTCATCCCACTTCCTGCGGAAGCATACATCACCAATAGCAGAGATCTGGCGCAAGCGTCCGTTTGTGCCCGAATTGAAAAGATGCTTACATTAGCTTATGAGCAGGAAATACAAATTTCATGACAATGATAAAATTTATATCTCTTGCCAGGAAAAGAAAGGTTTGCAAATATGTGGTTGGTATTCCCGATAGGTACAAGCGGACGCTTGCGCCAGCAGCGGGGTGGCGTCGGGGGACCGGATTTTTGTATGAGCTGGATGCTGGACGGGTACCACTAAATTGAGATTTCTGCGCTGTTTCCCAAACTGGCCCGTTACTAAGAGGGTCACTCTGTAATGTCACAGACTATTCAGTGAATGGATTGCCGGGCTCCATCATCCTTGCCCATTAGCAAACAATTAATTGGGATGTTTTATTCGCAGGGCTTCGTTAACGTATCTGCCGGGTGGGAATAGTAACGGAATGGCCCGGGTCAGGAGACCCGCGCCAGCTAAAAATTCTCAGAGATTTAATCAAAAAACGACGTGATCTCCTTCTTCACATTTTTCCATTGGTCTTTATCGCCGGTGATGATTTGTCCCACTTCCTTCAACTTGGATGTGCCAAAGCCAAAGGCTTCCTTCAGCCGAATATGTGGGGGCAGCGACAACTCCCCTGCGTTGACGACGGCATCGATGATAAAAGGTTTGGTCGATGCCTTTGCCTGCAGGATGGCGGCTTCAATGTCTGCCGCATGTTCTACCCGCACGCCTTCGCCACCGCAGAGCCTGGCGTATTCCGCAAAATTCATGTTCACTTGCCGCAGGGCATCCAGCGCAGGTGCCAGGCCGGCTTCTTCCATTTCCAGTTTCACAAAACTCAATTCGCCATTGTTCAGCACCAGTATTTTTATCGGCAGTTTATACCGTACGGCGGTGATGAAATCCTGCATGGACATATTGAAGGCGCCGTCGCCGCAGAGTCCTCACACTTCCTGGCCGGGGAAAGCAAACTGCGCACCCATCGCAGCGGGTAAGCCCACCGCCATCGAACCATGATTGAACGAACCGACGTTCTTAAATTTTATCCTTTCTATTTTGAAATGGTGAGAAAAGGGCTTCAAGCCGATATAAAGTTGAGCAGCCGAATGCCTGATGTACCTACCCGGCCGTGTGGGAATTAATCATGCAACCGATTTCGCAACGGACCACTTCTCTAGTTTAGCAGTTAATTCCTGTAAGCGCACTGGTTTTGACACGAAGTCGTCCATGCCAGCCTGTAAACATTCTTCCTGGTGCGACTGCATGGTATTTGCTGTGAGTGCTATAATTATGGGCTGTAGTTTCATATTCTGCCTGATGAATTTAGTTGCCTGTACGCCATCCATTTCCGGCATTTGCATATCCATTAATATGATATCATATTGCCTTTTGCCGGCCTATTCGATGGCAATTTTGCCATCCTCTGCAATTGTAGGCTGATAGCCCAATTTATTGAGAATATTTATGATCACTTTTTGATTTACCACATTAT
>JBBQSI010000099.1:0-9368 GCA_038213975.1 Chitinophagales bacterium | reverse complement strand
TTTGCTTAAGCGCGGTTTATCACTTTCAGGAGGATAGCAATGATTGCTATAACCAGCAGAATGTGAATAATACCGCCTGTGTAGAAACCGCCCAAAAAGCTAATTGCCCAGATGATTACAAGGATCACCGCGATTACATATAAAATGTTTCCCATGTCGATAAAAAATTTAGGTTAAAAAAATTAATACAAGAATGTAATATATAAAAGTTTGCCAGAAATAAGTACGTTTTTTAAAGTCAACAACAACCTATGTAATGCAAACATATAGATGGGCGTTTTATTTCAGCAAATCTTCTGGGGAAATTGCTCTACGGTATGAGATGATTAAGACGCTAAATGGATTGTTTCGAGTAAATTTTGGATGCTTGCTCCGTTAAAAGGTTTGCTTATAAAATAATCGACTCCATTACTAAAAGCCCGCTCTACAACTGTAGGATGGTCATGCGCAGTCATCATCACGACTATTGCGTTAGGGTACGTTGATTTTAACTCGGGAATCAATTCTGTACCAAATCCATCGGGAAGGTTATTGTCAAGTAGGATAATGGAAGGATCGAAAGAACTAAAAGCTTTTTTCGCTTCACTAATTGTGTGGGCACAAGAGGTTTGAACATTTAGCTTTTTTAAATGCAGGGCTAGTAAATAACACAGGTCCTTTTCATCTTCTATTATCATAGCTTTTTCTTCCATTATAACCTTTTCAACGAGCGCACGAGATTAACAGTATGCTTAATTAATTGGCAATTTATCGGCCAACAGGCGACTATTGTAAATCTTATCCGCATCTACCTTTAATAATTTCGCGCCGGGAGTAGTTTGAAATCAGTTTGTTTGACTGAAAATCTACCTTTAGGTAAAACGGATGAAGGTGGCAGAGAAAAAAAAACGTAATCGTATAATTAAATATGCAAAAACAGTCTTTAGGGAATTTTCTGCCGATAATGTTCTTAAATACAGCGCATCCCTTGCATACTATACCGTTTTTTCCATACCACCGCTTTTGGTTATTATTTCCAGGCTTTCTTCTGTTTTTTTCGGGCAGGAAGCTGTGCAAGGCCAATTGTTTATACAGCTGCGGGGCTTGGTGGGAGACCTGGCGGCAAAGCAGATCCAGGATGTTGTACGGAATATTCACCTCAAAGGAGAAAACGTTTTCGCCAGCACCGTCAGTATTCTTATCTTGTTGGTAGGCGCTACTACTATCTTTGGTGAAGTGCAGGATTCACTGAACCAAATTTGGGGATTGCGAATCAAAAAGAAGAAAGCCTGGTGGAAACTGCTGATCACGAGACTCTTATCCTTTTCCCTTATTATTTGTATTGGCTTCATCATGATTGTCTCACTTACGCTGAATGCCATGGTCTCGGCCTTTGGCGAATTTCTCGGGCGGTATGTGGAAACTTTTAGTGTATATTTCATAGAGGCGACAGAAGGTATCTTATCATTTTTGATAACATCTTTCCTTTTTTCCCTGATGTTTAAAGTATTGCCCGATGCACACATTAAATGGCGGGATGTGCTGTTTGGCGGATTGATCACGGCGATGTTTTTTGCCCTTGGAAAGCTGGCAATTGGTTTTTATCTTGGGAATTCCAACCTGACTACCTTGTATGGTGCCGCAGGTTCGATCATTATCATAATGATATGGGTATATTACAGCTCCATTATCCTATATCTCGGCGCCGAGTTTACAAAGGTGCATGCTAAGTTTTTCGGAGGAAAGATTGTACCCAACGATTTCGCAGAATGGGTAACTATCGAAGAAAAACATGCTTCCAAACCGGAATTAAAAACTAAAGATTTAAATTAACTTTACATCCCTAAAACATTTTTACTGCAAGCTGAGTATGAAGAAAAAAATTCTGATTATTGACGACGATTTGGACATGTGTTCTCTTCTGAGCCGGTTTCTTAACAAGAAAGGATACGAAACGGAAGTAGCCCACAATGGAGCTAAAGGGTTAGCCAGGTTCAACGAGCAACACTTTGACATAGTACTGTGCGACTTTAGGTTGGGAGATAAAGATGGTAAAGATGTATTGCTTAAGATCAAGGAGGCTCAACAGGATACTATAGTAATTATTATCACCGGTTACTCTGATATTAAGACCGCCGTAGATGTAATCAAACTTGGTGCATTTGACTATATCACTAAGCCACTGATACCGGACGAGGTGATCAGCGTAATTGAAAAAGCTGTAGCTGCTCCCGCCGAAGACAATGCAAGTCAAAATTCCAAGGCCGCTTCGTCAACGAAAAAGCAATACAGCACTTCTTCAAATAATGAATACCTCGTGGGTAAAGATGGTGAAACAGCCCGCGTATACAAGCAGATAGAAATAGTTGCCGGTACTAATTATAGCATCATATTATATGGAGAGAGCGGTACTGGTAAGGAAGTGATTGCAAAAACTATCCACGAGGCAAGCAATCGCCGTACTAAGCCATTTGTTGCCATGGATTGTGGAACACTTTCTAAAGAACTGGCAGGAAGTGAACTCTTCGGGCATGTTAAGGGCGCTTTCACAGGTGCGATTTCTGATAAGGAAGGTCATTTTGAACTAGCCAATGGCGGAACGTTGTTCCTGGACGAAGTGGCGAATTTGTCACCTGAAGTGCAGGCAGCCCTTTTAAGGGTAATCCAGGAAAGAAAGTTCAAACGCGTCGGTGGAACAAAGGAAATGGATGTAAACGTGCGGATTATTGTCGCTTCCAATGAAAACTTACGTGAAGCGTATAAAAATGGAAGATTTCGAGAGGATCTCTATCACCGGTTTAATGAATTTTCTATTAATCTTCCCCCATTGCGTGAAAGGAGAGCAGATATCCCACTTTTTGCAGATTTCTTCCTGGACAAAACCAATAACGAGCTCAAAAAGGAAATTGAAGGATACGAAGACGATGTTATGGAAATGTTTATCAACTATTCATGGCCAGGAAATCTCCGCGAATTCCGGAATGTAGTAAGAAGGGCAGTTCTGCTTACGCCTGAAGGAAAGGTAAACCAGAATGTACTTCCCTGGGAAATAACAAACGCCACAGCCTTCACTAAACCACAGGATGCCACTGTAGATCGCTCCATCAAAACAGAAAATGGTGAACTCAAAGAAGTTGATTTGAAAGACGCTGCGGCAAGGGCTGAGTACGATACTATTATGAATGTGCTGAAAGAAGTGAACTTCAATAAAACCCGCGCTGCGGAGATCTTGAAAATTGATCGTAAAACCTTATACAACAAGATTAAGATCTACCAATCGCTTTAACTTACCCGCACTTTATTTTTTCAAAAATCAGGTATATATTTTGCCTGATAAGATTAATCATTAATCAAAAGCCATTTTTATGTTGAACGATAAAGAAGAAATGACTACCGTGTCTACAGTGCTCGAAAGACTCAGGGTCAAAAATCAAGACAAGGAATTCCGTATGACACCAGAGGGGTTTACACCCGGCAATAAAAAATACTATACACCGGAAGACTTAAAGATCATTAAGACTTTTCGCTTCGAAGGCGAATCTGACCCCTCTGACTCTTCAATAATTTATGTAATCGAAGCTAACGACGGGCTGATTGGATATACACTGGATGCCTATGGTGTTTACAGCGATCACGGCGATGATGGCTACGATGATTTCATAAAAAAAATCCCTGTGGAAGAGCGGGACGAACAGCAAATTTTTGGAGCTGATTGACCGCCGTCACTGGCTGTGTATACTGTTGATTTCATTATTAAATTTCTCCAGTATAATTTTTCTCTTTAAGCTCATCTTGGGTGTTAACTCACCTGTTTCTATACTCCACATTTTAGGAAGAAGTTCAAACTTCTTAATCTGTTCTACGTGATTAAAATGCTGGTTGTAGTGCTCGACCTCTTTTTGGAAGAGTTCCTTTACCTCCGGGAGTATTATCATTTTTTCATCGGTAGCGTAAGAAAGTTTTTGCTGGTCGCACCACTTTTTCACTTCGGCGAATGCGGGGATAATTAGTGCACCTACATATTTTTGTCCGGCACCCGTAAGCATCACGTTTTCTACAAAAGGGGACTCTTTTAATTTATTCTCCACCGCGATTGGCGCTACATATTTCCCCCCGCTTGTTTTGAACATTTCTTTCTTGCGGTCGGTAATTTTCAGGAAGGTGTTGTTTACCATAGCACCAATATCACCTGTTTTAAACCAGCCATCATTGATCACTTCCGCAGTGAGCCCGGGCTTTTTGTAATATCCCATCATTACGTTCGGACCTTTGCAAAGTATTTCGCCGTCGTCAGCGATTCTCACCTGCACGTTTGCGATTAAGGGACCTACCGTTCCAAACATTCTTCCCTCTTCCTCGTACCTGTTTACACTGATCACCGGCGAGGTTTCTGTAAGCCCATAGCCTTCCATAATGGTGATTCCGGCTGCAGTGAAAATGCGGATTAGCCTCACCTGGCAGGCAGCTCCACCGCTGATGATGCAGACAATATTTCCGCCCAGTGCTTTCCGCCATTTATCAAATATGAGTTTGTTTGCCAGCCCCAGCTGCATCCTGTAGCCAAGCGGTAACTTCTTGTTGATCTCGTAGCGGTTTGCAAGGTCGTGCGCCCAGAAGAAAAGCTTGCCCTTCACGCCATCCAGCTCTTTACCTTTTTCCATGATCCGGTCATACACTTTTTCCAAAAGGCGTGGTACGGTAGTAAACATTTGCGGTTTTACTTCCCGCAAATTATCACCAATGGCTTCCAGGCTTTCTGCATAATAGATTGAGGTTTGCTTATATAAGTAGAGGTAAGTGATCATTCGCTCAAAAATGTGATTGAGTGGCAGAAAACTTAAGGCTTTCATATTTGAGCCGGGAGGGAAGTAGGGCAGGCTGTCGAGAACATTGCTCAAAATATTATTATGAGAAAGCATTACCCCTTTAGGTGTACCCGTAGTACCGGAGGTGTAGATAATAGTGGCCAGGTCACCGTTTTCGATCTTCCCGCTTTGTTCGACCACTCTTGCCCGTGAGTCATCATCAGCCATCTGACAAACAATCGTCCAATGCTTCAGTTGGGGATCTTCATCAAAGGAGAAGATTCCTTGTAAAGCAGGTATGGCATCTGTTATTTCGTTCACTTTTGCCGCAAGCGATGCATCATTTACAAAGATTAATTTCACCTCAGCATCATTCATTATGAACTGTAACTCAGGGGTGCTGATTGTGGGGTACACCGGTATCAACACCGCTCCAATGCGCTGCACAGCCAGATCGAGAATAATCCATTCGGGACGGTTCCTGGCGATAAGTGCGACCTTGTCCCGCCCTTCATGAGTGCCGTCTCCACGGGATATGCCCATTCTAATCAGGCCTGCAGCCAGTTCTTCCACCTGCCGGGAAACTTCCGCAGCAGAGTGGGTGACCCATTTTCCGTTCACCTTATCGGCCAGCATTATATGCTCAGTAGAAACCTGCATTTGCGCTTCGATGCAATCAAACAATCTTGTAGGCTTTAGCATAATTTATTTTTTAATGCTTAGCAAGAATTATAAAAATAGCTTTTCTCAAATTGTTTGCACAGGTACCTGCCAACTGATTTGCCAATGGTTTACAAACTAACGCTTAGTGATAATATTGATTGTTTGGTATTTTAAGGATACGTCCTTCCTGGAACTTTTTGAAAGCACTGTACTCCTCCGGGTGAGTGCCAATCCAGGTTTGATAGGCGGAAAGATTTTGAGCCGTGCCAAAAATCCATTGGTTGTACGCAGGAAACAAGCCTTCCTCCAGCAGCTGTTGATGAAGTTCGAAAATCCTGTAAGGAAATTTTTGCGCATAGGTTGTATTCCAGTCCAGGAGAAAGCGGGTACGGATCATCGTGAGTGTTTCCGCATTTAATCCACGAATCGCCATACCACTTTGCTTATTCATAGTCGCGAGATAGGCCAGCTCAAAAGAGTTTTTGTCTTTTACTCCTGCAAGTAAGTCGGTTTCGGCAAAGACTTTTTTGTAACCATCTAACAGCACATTCTTTATCTCGGCCGTGCGTGCGGTGAAAGATTCGATATTGATAAATATTTCCCCATAAAGCAAGCTCCATATTTTATCAGTAGTAAGAAAATAATATTTACTGACATTGTAGTAATTGCTGCCATAGGATGGATCTTGCTCTATTCCTTTTTCCCAGATCTTTATTGCATTGTAGTCTTGTTTGGACCAAAGCATTTGCCCGTAATCGTTATATAATGTCCCGCTCTCAGGAAAAGCTTTAATAGCTTTTTTGTATAGCTTATCTGCCTCTTTTGTATCATCAAGCGCCTGGTAAATGCTGCCGGCTATCTGGTAAGTTTGATCATCTGCACTTTCCTTCTCCAGCAGCGGGCGAATGGTTTCCAGGGCTTTTGTGTTTTCTTTTTGGAGGTAATAATCGTAGGCCAGGTCCCTTGCAATTGCCAGGTCGCCCGGATACAGTTTTAAGGCCCTGGATAAAATAAGTGAGGCATTCGCATAATCGCCCTGGCGCATAAATTCACGGGCATTGTCACGCAAGGTTTTTGCGTCATCCGTTTGCCCATTTACACCTGATAAAATACCCAGGTACAGGAAAAAAAGTAAGATTCCTTTCATTGCCTGAAGATAAGAATTACTCATTAGTCCGTTGGTTGCATTGCATCTCTAAATACTTTCCGGAAACAGGACGTGTGTGAGTAATCCATCGCGTAGCTTGGGCTCAAACCAGGTACTTTTCGGGGGCATAATATTGCCGGAATCAGCTATGTCAAAAAGTTGCTCCATAGAAACTGGAAAGATGCTAAAGGCAACAGCATACTCACCGCTATTCACCAGCTTCTCCAGCTCCGCTAATCCGCGGATTCCGCCAACGAAGTCTATGCGCTTATCCGTCCGCTGATCGTGAATGCCCAGGATAGGCTCCAGCAAGTTATTCTGCAAAACGGAAATATCGAGTATGCCGATGGGATCGGTAGGAAAAGTGCCATCGAGAGCGGTAAGCTTATACCATTGCCCTTTGAGGTACATTCCAAAATCGTGTATTTGCTCCGGCTGGAATGGCTTCAGTTTTTTTTCATAGGTGAAATGTTTATTGACCTTGTTTAAAAACTCTTCTTTACCCAGGTCGCCGAGATCTTTCACCACCCGGTTATATGGCAGAATTTTTAGCTGCCCCGATGGAAACAGGGTTGTAAGAAAATAACCAGCTTCGGAAGAATCGGAAAGCTGGTACCGAACTTTGGCAGCGCTTGCCGCCCTGTGATGTCCATCTGCGATGTAAGTAAAATCTATTTGCGTTTCAAAAATACCAGTCACTTTTTCAATAACTTCTTCATCACTGATGACCCAAACTGAATGCTTTATCCCATCTTCTGTAGTGAAATCATAGACGGGACTTTTTGCCGCTTTCCAATTATTTACAATTTTGTCTACATTTCCATTGTCACGATATGCCAGGAAAACGTTTCCGGTTTGTGCTGTGGTCACGCGCATATGATCGATCCTGTCCTTTTCTTTTTCCGGGCGCGTATGTTCATGTTTTTTTATAAGGTCATTCTCATAATCTTCCACGGAACTGCAACAGACAAGCCCTGTTTGCGCCTGGCCATCCATCTGCAATTCATAAATATAATAGCAGGGTTTGCTCTCCAGGAACAGCACCGACCGGCTGGTAAATGCGTCCAGGTTTTCTTTGGCACGTTCATACACGATATTGCTATGAATATCCGTAGCTGGCGGCAAATCAATTTCACTCTTCGTGACGTGCAAAAATGAATGCGGATTGCCCGCAGCCTCGGTCTTTGCTTCTTTGCTGCTAAGTACATCGTATGGTCTTGAGGCTACCTGTTTAGCAAATTGTGGTTGCGGGCGCAGGGCCCTAAAGGGAGAAATATTTATCATTAATGCGTCTTTATCAGTGGGTGCTTATCAATGGGTTGATATGACATGGCTGTGCTTGATCAGTGTGTTCGCTCAAACTCCTCCATGATTTCAATAAGGTATTGAACGCTCTCAACAGGCAATGCATTATAAAGTGAAGCGCGAAATCCACCAACACTCCGGTGTCCTTTGATTCCGTATATATGCTGGTCTTTAGCGTACTGTAAAAATTCTTTTTCAAGATCATCATCACCCATAATGAAGCATACATTCATAATGCTCCTGTCGTCCAGGGCAGCAGTTGGCTTGAAGAGACTGCTTTTATCTAAGGCCCGATAAAGCAATTCAGCTTTTTCACGGTTTCTTTTTTCAATTTCGTCAACGCCTCCCAATTCCTTTAACCACTGCAGTGTAAGCAAGCTCGTATATACAGCAAAAACTGGGGGTGTGTTTACCATACTTCCCTCGCGGATATGCGCCCGGTAATCCATCAAAGTGGGAATCTGTCTTTTAATTTCCCCCAGGATATTTTTATTTACTATCACAAGATTGACACCCGCCGGACCAATATTTTTTTGAGCACTTGCATGTATCAGGGCGAATGAATTAAAATCGAGGCGACGTGATAAAATGTCGCTGCACATATCTGCAACGAGCGGCATGCTTACTCCCGGAATCTTTTGCCATTGCGTGCCATAAATGGTGTTATTGGTAGTAATGTAGAAATAGTTTGCATCATTGGGGACAGCGAAATCTTTGGGGATGTAATTAAAATTCGCTTCTGCGGAACTGCACACCACTTCCACTTTTCCAAACAATTTAGCTTCCTTAATAGCCTTGGTACTCCAAACGCCGGTATCTGCGTAAGCGGCAGTATCCTTTTCCCCCAGCAGGTTCATTGGTATTTGCATAAACTGCGTAGAAGAACCACCATGTAAATAAAGAACCTCGTGGTCATCATCAAGATCCATCAACTCCTTTACGATAGCTCGTGCATCGTACATGATCGATTCAAAGGCCGGCGTTCTATGGCCAATTTCAAGAATCGACAAGCCACTGTTGTTGAAGTCTAATATAGCCTGCGATGCCTTAGCCAGCACTTCTTTAGGTAGTACAGATGGGCCTGCATTGAAATTATGCACCTGGGTGTTTCGGTCAATCATTACCTCTGCTTGATTGGTTTGCACGGCTCGTAAAAATTTGGTGCCGCAAATTTAAAACAATATATCACGATCTTTTGCAAAGTAGATATTAAGAGGGGCCGTTTCAATTTTCCTGGTGTTCGCGGGATTTTATTTTTCCATTTTTCCACGCAGTGTTAAGTTTTTCGAATTCTTCAAGCTCATTTGGGAGCAATGCTTCATGAGCGATGTCCCTGAGGTCGGGTTGCCCGGCATTTATCCAGGCGGTAAGCCAGAAGCTGGCCACGGCAAAGATCGATTGCCTGAAACGGCGTTCCACCATTCCATTAAGTAGTTTGTTATATTCAATTGAGTAGGCAGATGAGTATT